>CANFXR010000003.1 GCA_947451035.1 Burkholderiales bacterium | reverse complement strand
GTGATCAGGAAAGCCACCACGATCACCAGCGGGTCCAAGTGGAAGCCCATGATCTTGGCAGCACCCAGAGCCCAAATCGCGCTCACACCACCAGCGATCAAAGGCAGAAACGTGCCGTGCCAAGTGCGCGTGATCAGCAACAGGATGATGATCAGTGACGCAATGGCACTGAAGAAGATCCGAATGGTTTCGTCAAGGTAGAAGTTGACCCAGCCATAAAGCACCGGCTCACCCACCACGCGGATGACGACGCCATCAGCAGCCACGGCATCGACTTGCTGCTTGATCTCGTTGAAGGCCTTGCTGTAGTCGATTTCGCCGTCACGGAAGTCAGCGGTGATCAGCGTAGCCTTCAGGTCAAGCGACACATAGGGGCCATAGACTAGTGGGTTGTTCAGGACAGCAGCCCTCAACTTTGCCATCTGCTCCGGACCCTCAGGCAGGTGAGGCCACATGATGGGCTTGGACTCAACGCCTTCAGTCGACGCCCGAATTTCCTTGATCTTCTTCGAAGCGAGCGAGACGATCTGGTAGGTGTCGATGCCATTAACCTGTTGCAGGCCAACGGTAAGTTTTTGAACCTTTTCCAAAACCTTCAGGTCAAAAATGTCACCCTTCTGGTTTTCCACCATGATGGTCACTAGATTCGAACCGCCGAAAGTTGACTTGAACTTCTGGTTCACCTTGACGTAGGGGTGGCTCTTGGGCAGCAGGTCGCTGAAGATCGTCTTCACCTCAACCTTGCTGGCCATGTAGCCCATCATTGCAGTCAGCAATGCGATCACAGCGATCAACAAGACGCGATGGTCGATGAACCAAGAGAAGGACTTGTGTACTTTGCTAAATGTTGTATTTTTCACTCTTGTCTCCGGATTTTGCTATCGCTTCAACGACCAACGACGGCAAGTTTCCCGCCCTCAAGAATAGCCAAGTTCGCTCCAACGGCGTAGTAGCGCGGACCCTGCTTCACCATTTGTGTCCGCCACGCAACATCTCCCTCGAAGATCTTGCCAAGCTTCCACTCCTTGGCATCAGCGTCTGAAGTGACGATCACGCCCTTGTCGCCAACGACGACCCAGCGGTTTTCTTCCCAGACAACATCCAACAGGTGCTCGTTTGTCGGATTGGGGACAGCCACCCAGGTCAAGCCGGCATCGCTGGTAGTCATTACCGTACCCGTCAGACCCACAGCGACACCATGCTGTTCGTCACGGAAGGCCACACTCATCAAGCTGACTGCGTTCCCAGTCTTCACTTCAGACCACGTGGAGCCATCGTCGGTCGAGCGCAGTGTCAGGCCCGCCTCACCAAAGACCACACCGACGTGGCCAACAAATGCCACGGTGTTGAGACCGCGGTCGATTTCTGGCAAAACGCGAGTCCAAGTGGCACCCTTATCTTCGGATCGAAGTAGCGTATTGAACTCACCTACGGCCCAGGCCGTGCTACCAAACACATGCACTCGGAACAGCTTGTACGGCATGTCGGGCGTGGATGGGGCCGGAACCGTCGAGTGCTTCCACGTCGCACCGCCATCGGCGGTGTAGAGGATCAACCCATGGTTGCCGACCACGGCCGCCGTCTGCGCATCCCAAGTCGCGAGCCCTTGAAGGTTTTCAAGTGTCTTGGTCTTCTGTGCCACCCAAGATTTCCCGCCGTCTTCGGTTCGGACCACTTTACCTGCGGTACCTGCCGCCCAAGCAATTTGGTCGGATGGTGCGGCCACACTGATGAAGTTGTCTCGACGCTCTACCGGCTTCGGTTGAACCTTGGTAATGTTGGCTTCGCCTTTGATAAAAAATCCAGCATACAAGAGCCCACCAATAATCACGATGGGTAGGACCTGCGGGATGAAATTCAAAACCTTCGAAAAGCCGCCGCCAGACGTTTTAGATTTCTCTACCACCTTTTGTCTCCTTTTACGACATTTCGCGGAGTTCGCGAATGCCGCTTATATTATGAAATCAGCATATTCATTGGCTTCTCAGCCGATGCAACTGAAACCCTGACAATTAACTTCAACTTAAAACAAAAAAAGCACGGCCAGAATTATCCAGCCGTGCTTCGGATGCCCATTCTTTCGAAAGGGCATCCGCATAACAGATCAGACTGCCTGTTCAGGAACAGGGAGACCGACCCACTCTTTGTAGAACGTTTCGATATCGGGTTCGAAGTCGTGAATCACTGGGTACCAAGGGGTAGGCGCTTCCACATCATGGAGGACGCCACAGCTTGGGCAGTAGTACTCACGATAGACCTGCCACTTCGTGTCTGGAGCCATGTGCTTTGGATAAACCTCGGCCATCGCTTCAGCATTGTCGCGAACGTAGATGTTCGCGAACAGCTTCCAGTTTTCCTTGTAGCCACAGTACACGTGGCCGCAATCACACATAGTGACCCACTTCTTCGTCTTTGCTGCTTGCACGATGTACATGTGCGGGGACAACGGAAGAACGATTTTGTCAGGGAAAGTCACGCTAGCCTGCAACGTGTGCAGGTACATGGCAAATCGGCCCGCGTCCTTCGGCATGGAGAGCATGCGGAAAGTCGTGTCCCAATCGAGCGTTCCCGCTACCATGTTATTGACTTGTTCTTGTGTATATGTCGACATCTAGATCTCCAAATTTTCAGAATCGTTGTTTAAGGGCTGAAGATTACTCTTCGACCTGAACAACGGTGCGAACGTCAGGCATCAAGGACAGGTCCATGCGGAACTTGGAGCCATACGAAGGTATGCCCAGCTCGGTCTCAAGCACTTCCCAATCAGCTGGCAGATCCCAGAAGGTGCGGAACTTTGCAGTCCACTTTGCAGACAAGGCCAAACTGGTTGCAAACATGTGCTGAACAGCTTGCGAAGCGTGCTTGTTGATGATGCGCTCGCGCTCTTCCTTCATCCACTGCTTGGTAGGAACCGAACGAGCAATACGCTCCTTTCGGATCTCGGCACGGCGAACCTTGGTCGCAGCATCGTCGATGTGGTAGACGCCCTTGGCATCTTGCGAGACCACGGCACCATGCACCTTGCGAGCGAATTCAACCAGCAAGAACTTCTGGTTCAGATCGCTTGCGATGGACTTGGTTGCACGATCCAGAGGATCCCCAAAGCCAGGACCGCCACGGATGTAGTTCAGGTACAGGTCGTGGTTGTCATAGCACTCTTCCGTCGTGATGCACTGGTTGTCACGCTTGACAACTGCGGTTGCGTCGATGCTTTGCTCATAGATCTTCTGACCTGGATCCAAGTCTGCACCCAGAGGAATCGCCTCGCCATTGGCAATACGACGCTCAAGTCCAGTCTTGTGGGCCTCGAAACGGTAACCCGTTGCCGATGGGTAACCACCCATCAGGCCCCAGTCACTGTTCATGTAGCCGTTGCCCATGAAGAACATCGACCAGTCTTGGGCGTTCCAAACCATCCGGAGCGTTTCGAAGCCGCAACCACCGCGGTACTTGCCGTAGCCACCCGAGTTGGCCTTGACGTTACGACCGAGGTACAGGAGTGGCTCAGCCATTTCCCAGATCTCGATGTCACCCATGTCGCCTTCTGGGTTCCAGATGGCAGCAGCGTGGTTCAGACCGTCCTTGATAGCGCAGGCGCCGGTACCGCAAGACGAAGCTTCAAAGCTGTTAACAGCGTGAATTTCACCGTCCTGGTTGATACCACCACCTTGCAACCAGTTCGAGGTGTTTGCATTACCTGCGTTGGTTTCCTCGAGGTAGCCACGGCTGTAGTAGGCCTGGCTCAGACCGCGCCACAGTGCAGACCAACCCGACACCAAGAAGTGCCAAGCATAGGCGTGACCCGTGCGACGGTCGTCCGGATTGCACCAAGTGCCCTTAGGCATGTGCAACTCGGTCGCGAGGTACGCGCCGTCATTGATACGCTGGGTCGGAACCAGAGTCTGGCACATCGCCACCCACAGGCCGCTGGTGAAAGCAACATGGTGAGCGTTGAAGGTGTGCCAACCCCAGCGGCTTGCGCCTTCGAAGTCAAGACGCCACTTGCCGGTCTTGTAGATCGTCATTTCGACAGGCGAGTGCATGATGCTGTCGAGCTTGGCAAACTTCGACGACACACCCACGTCGTCGTGCGCATATGGCACGTCAACGAAAGCCACCTTGCGGTAAATGCCAGGAATGCACATCGCCTTGATGCGCATGATCAGACCTTGACGGCCTTCTTCAATCACTTCATGGCAGAAGGCTTCGTAGTTCACGATACCGTCGGCAGCAATGACTTCGTGAACGAGTTCACGGATCATGTGGCAGCCGGCGATACGGGTCTTCTCATCAAGGATCCAGTACTTAGGCGTACGGACCGAACGCTGGCTCTCATGCAGCCAGTCGCGCAGAGGTGTGTCATTCACACCGGTCTTGCGGCAGGTGATCATGTAGCCGTCGCCGAAACGAGAAACCTGTCCGGTATTCATCGAGCCAGGAGTCACAGCACCGGTGTCGATCACGTGGGTCACGCCGCCAACCCAGCCGATCAAACGACCTTCGTGGAAGATCGGCACGATGGTCTGAATGTCGCAAGGGTGCACGTTACCGATCGCGCAATCGTTGTTGGTGAACATGTCACCGTCAGCGATGCCTGGGTTGGATTCCCAGTTGTTCTCGCACATGTACTTGATCGCAGCGCCCATCGTTCCGCAGTGGATGATGATGCCGGTTGAGGTCAAGACGCAGTCACCGACCGCGTTGTACAGCGTGAAGCACAGTTCGCCTTCTTGCTCAACGATAGGGCTGGCTGCAATCTTCTTGGCGGTTTCACGAGCGTGAACCAGACCACCGCGAAGCTTCGAGAACAGCTTTTCGTAGCCGATAGGATCACTGTCACGCAGAGCCAACTTGGTCAGGCCGTTGTAGTGGCCCGTTTCCTTGGTCCGGGCGAGCATCTCGTCACGGTGCTGCTTGAGGGTCTTGCCATTCTTCAAGAGGTCGGCAAAACCAACTTCCTTGTTACTCATCATATTCATGTTTGTTTCTCCTTACTTGACTTCAATCAGGTGGAACAGGCGATGCTTGTCGACGGTGGTACGGAAACCATCTGGCACAACGAACGTGGTTGCATCGGATTCAATGATGGCTGGACCAGAAATGTGATTACCAGCCTTCAGCGACTCCATCTTCCAGATCACGGCATCAACCCACTTCTTGTGGCGATAGAACGGACGGGTTCCAAGGCGCGCATTGGCTGGTGGCACTGGGCCCTCATCCGCATCCTCAGGCAGCACAGGCTTCTGGGTCGCCACAGTACCGCGCATGATCGCGCCAGTAACCGAGTATCCCAATTCCGGCGAGCGTGCTGAATTAGCGTAAACGCGACCATAGGTCGTCTCAAACGCTTCAACGATCTTGTTCCAATCCGCCGCGGTACCTGCATGAGCAACCGGCGAAATGATTTCGAGGTCGTTCAGCTGGCCCATGTATTGCATCTTGAAACCGGGGATCAACAGCACATCATCACGCTTGAAGCCGTTGATGATGAACTCGTCAACCACCTTCTCTGCCAAGGTTTCCCAGGCCGACTGGAGTTCCTTGCAAGCGGCAATCTTGTTTGCATCCGGAGCCAACTCGGCAACGCCGAGGTCGACCGACTTGTCGTAGCGATACTCGAAGTCAGCACAGGCGCAACCGAAAGCCGAGAAGCCGGCGGCCCAAGCTGGAACCACCACGTCCTTGAAGCCCACGCCCTGGGTGTAGCCATAGGTGTGAACAGGACCAGCACCACCGTACGAGAAGCAGGTGAACTCGATTGGGTTGTAACCACGTGCGCTGATGTTGGCGCGAAGGTATTCGCTCAAAGTCAGGTCGAGCAACTCAATCACGCCAGCGGCTGCATCTTCAACCGAGAGACCCAGCGGGTCAGCAACTTGCTCTTTGATGTGATCACGAGCGCGCTGAACGTCGAGCTTGATGGCGCCACCCAGGAAGTTATCCGGGTTGAGGTAGCCAAGAACGACGTGGCAGTCGGACACCGAAACCGTGGTCAAGCCGCTTTCTGGCCAGCAGGTACCGACGCGATAGCCTGCGCTATCAGGACCCAGCTTGATGGATTTGCTGTACGGGTCAATGCGGACGAAGCTGCCCGCACCAGCGCCCACGGAGTCCATGGCCACCAACGGCAGCGACAGAACCAGTCGAGCCATGTCCGGATCAGACTTGATCGCAAAGTTGCCCTTGGTGATCAGCGCCACGTCAAAGCTGGTGCCGCCGATGTCCGAGCAAGCAATGTTCTCGTCGCCGAGCGCATCGCCCAAGAGCTTGGAGCCGATCACGCCGCCGATTGGGCCGGACACGATCGTGCGAGCCAGTTCCTTGGCCTTCCAGCTGATGGTGCCGCCGTGCGTGGCCATCACGCGCAGCGCAAACTTGGCGCCGTGCTTTGCGAAGCGATCGGCCACAAGCTTGAGCGTTGCACGCGACGGTTCTGCGCCATAGGCCTCCAGAATCGTCGTGTTCATGCGGTGGCTTTCCTTGCGCGAAGGATAGTAGTCAACCGATGCGAACACTGGAATCGTCGAACCCAGCTTGGCGAGCTCTTCCTTGCAGATGTCCCGAGCGCGCTGCTCGCTTGTGCCGTTCTTGTGAGCCTGCAGCAAGCAGATCACGATGGCCTTTGAGCCTGCCTCGACCAATTCCCTAGTGGCAACCCGAACTTCGTCTTCACGCAGCGGAATAACGATCTTGCCTTGCACGTCAGTGCGCTCGGCAACGCCGCGGGTGCGCGAAATTGGAACCAGTGGCTCATCGTAGCGGTGCGTATTCAGGTGAATACGGTCCTCAAGCGCGTAGCCGAGGTAGCTTTGCAGAGCACGGCCCATGGAATGGACCTGCTCAAAGCCGCGATTGACCATCAGGCCCACATCGAGACCCTTGCGCTGCAACACGCGGTTCAACATGGCGGTGCCCGAATAAACGCACGTCACCAGTTCAGGGTAAACATCATCAACCGTGCGACCCCAGTGAGCCAAAGCGTCAACTGATGAGTTGTAGATCGCCAGGGATTCATCTGCAGGGTTGCTTTGCGCCTTACCGACCACAAACCGCCCGTCAGCACGAACAAAGAATGTGTCAGTCATGGTGCCGCCGGCATCAATGCCAAGCACCTGAACCGACGAATTTTCCGTTGTCATCTCCACGTCTCCATAAAAAAAAGCAATCTGGTCTACGCCAATAGCCCTCACGGGCCCGAAATTACTGAACGATCTGACTGAGACCGAACGGTGTTCCCATCGCAAGGTCAGTGCCAGCCCATCGACAGCACACAAAAAATCAACTTAACTTATTGTTTCTTAACGTTTTTCTCGGCAACATGGTACACCCACGCCATCCAAGCTAACTCACCATCCGGATGGAAGTCGGACGCCCGCTTTCGCGACCGTTCGTCTTCCGGTCGGCCCGCCATGCCGGCCGGGAACGTACATCAGGCCTTTGCGCTTGGACGAGCGCTCACCTCCTCCTGCCAGCGCAGGAGGTTTTTGCATTCTGATGGGATCTTGATGTCAGACCAGCCCGCAAATTCGATACTGCAAAACAGCGTGCAATCTGCAAGCGTGAATTGATCGCCTGCAATAAATCGATTTGATTTTAGTTGCTCATCGAACTTGGCAAAGAAGTTTGCGAGGCGCATTTTTCCGCGTTCGATCAAAGCGGGTATCTGGGGAACCGGGCCAGAAAATCCCGGCAAGCCCCGATCCTTGAAAGCCTCCGCGGTATTTCGAAAGACCTCGCCGGCCGCCATCATGCCTTCGTCAAAAGCCCGTCGCTCCCACATGTCGACGATCGCCTTCTCGTAAGGATCGCGACCCAACAGCGGAGGATTCGGATGAATTTCCTCAAAATATCGACATATCGCAATAGATTCGCCGATCTGCCGTCCGTCATCGAGTTCAAGCATGGGAACCATGGCCTGCGGGAACTTCGCCACATAGTCCGGCCTCAACCGGAGATTTTCCCCGGAAACCTGAACGATTTCGATATTTAGACCTTTTTCAACAAGGTACATGCGAAGTCGCTTTGGATTGGGTGCTGCCGCCCAGTCATAAATCCTCATTTCTGTCATCTCCTTTTGTGAAAAAATTGCCAGTGAAGGTTGCTCTTTTAACCGCCTGAAACAAGCGAAACAGGCTGACCGGCGCCTCTTTGAGCGCGTTCAGGCTTCGAGTCCGCCAAGGTCTGCGCCCTTGTACTTTTCATTCTTTGCTAGATATTTTTTGGTGTAGTCCATCAATGCCGCCTCAAAAGCCGCATCCCCGGATTTCATGCACGCTATGTAGTACTGCCAGAAATCTGCCCCGCTCGACATGTTCAAAACGGACGAAGGTTTCATTACAAAAAAATCATCCTCCGCCTTGGTGCGAACCTTGTAATGACCATCCAATACATGCGGCGCAGCATACGAAAATATGGTTCGTGCCATCCGCACACATTCTTCGGCCATTTCACGACGAACCACTGCGAAGGGAGTATGAATGTCCATCCCTTGTGGTTCGATACCCACGAATAGCGATGGCTCACTGGCGTTCTTGGCTTCTACCAGAGTCTCAATAAATAGCGCTACTGACTCGCGATTTTTAGGGTCACGTAACATCCATGGGAACACTGCAGCCGCGAGCTTTTTCGAGTAATCCTGGAAGTTAAGCCTGACACGAGTTGATATCTCTGTGTCTCTTACGTTTCGCCCTAACGCATCGAAGGCTTGGACGGCTTTCCCAATTTCCTCGATGGAAGCCGTCGCCAAAAAATATGCGCGTGAAAAATGGTTGTTGGCTAGAAGCAGGGCCGCTTCGTACTGTAGTTCTCTCGCGTTATCGACCGCTGCTTTTCTGTATCCCTTGAGCAAGGTAGAGGTAAGTGTATAGCCGGACATCTTTTTACCAGACACAAACACAGCTCCGTTCATGTTATTAAAAATGGATTTATATATTGAATAGAGAAATTCTCAGGCCAATTCACAGGGCCCCACCGTTGGTGGTGGCAGGCTGCGCTCATTGAACCCAGGCAGATCCCGAGAACTGACTTTGTTTTCGAAAGTAGAGCAAGATTTGAACCCGACTTGGGCTCGATTGCACCCTTCGAACCTGTGACATTCGGCGCACCGAAAGTGCAGAGCGCGGGGCACGTTACACCCGCGCCAGGAGTGCCGCGCCTTTGTGCCGCAAATTTACGGATTGCCGTAGGGCGATCTCAGCGCCATCAACTCAGCATGATGCGAAAGATTCAAGTCTGGCACCTAGCTGATTGCACCCGCATGCACCTCGCTCGTGGTAGCGGGTAAGCCCTGCACACCCGATCCAAGATCGAATTTTTTGAGCTTCACATAGAGCGTACTTTTGGCAATCCCCAGTTCGCGTGCGACTGCAGTCATGTTGCCTTTTTGACGCTCGATCATCGAAATGATGGTGTCTTTCTCAACTTGCTCCAGACTTTTCATCTCAAGATTTGGGGCTTGGACTAACTGGCTTTGTGGGTCAAGCGGTTCCAGTTTTCGAATCTCGGGAGGCAGGGATTCCTTCGTGAGAACCAGATCCGAGCACATCAACATGGCTCGTTCCAGGACATTTCGCAATTCACGCACGTTGCCCGGCCAGTCGCAGCGGAGCAACAAGTCCATGGCCTCGGGACTGAGTGTCGGCTTCGGAAGGCCGTGCAGCTTTGCGAGTTTTTCCAAAAAGTAGCCTGCGATGGCCGGGATGTCCTCTACACGCTCGCGAAGGGGCGGCACATTGATTGCCGCGACCGCGATCCGGTAGTAGAGGTCCATCCTGAACCGGCCCTCGGCCACATCTTTTCGCAGGTCCCGATTGGTCGCAGCGACGAGGCGAAACGACACCTTCCGTGCCTTGTTTTCGCCGAGTCGGAAGATCGCTCCGTCCTCTAAAACCCTGAGAAAGTGCGGCTGCAGGTCTAGCGGCATCTCGCCGATCTCATCAAGGAAGAGTGTGCCGCCGCTCGCGGCCTCGATCTTGCCGACCATGCCGCCACGGCGCGCGCCAGTAAACGCCCCCTCGGCATAACCGAACAACTCGCTGGTCAGCAACTCGCGCGAGAATGCTCCGCAATTCAAGGCGACAAACGGCGCATCAACGGGCGCCCCGGTGCCATGAATGGCGTGCGCAAACACATCTTTACCCACCCCCGTCTCGCCGAGCAGCAAGATGGGTACCGTGGATTTGGCGAGCCGCTGCGCGCAAGCCACGGCCTCCAACAGCTTCGGCGACCTGCCAATAACTCGCTCGAAAGATGCGTTCTTGTCGCAGGCGCTCTTGACGGACACACTTTCGACGCGGCGTTGGACCAAATGTGAACTCCGATTTGGGATCGTCAATATCGAGCCCAGCTTTTGACCGTTGTCGATGATCGGTTCGATCCAATCATTGTTCAGCCACTCTGGCAAGTTGGTGCGCAAGTCACCCTTGAAGGATGCAGGTATCTTCAGCTTAGACAGCTCGATGGGAGCAGACATCCGGCCATTCGCACTCAAGGAGTTGAGGGCAGCCTGCGCTCGGTCTGAGGCTTTGATGGGGTTGCCGCGCCGGTCAAGCAAAATGATGCCGTCTGTCGTCGGGCTGCCGACTCGCGAGACACACAAGTCAAGCAGACGGTAGCGCAACTCCATCTCACGCCTTGCCAGCCTGCTTTCGATCCGGCTTGCTGTCGTCACGACCAAGGCCAGGCTGTGCCGGTTGTAGGTTGAGTTAAGCCCTGACACATCAACAACGCCCAATATGCTGTTGTCGTAGGGATCGCGGACAACCGTAGCCGAACACGTCCAGCGCTTGATGCCGGCGCAGTAATGCTCGGCTGAGTGGATCTGAACTGGCTGTCCGATGGCGAGCGCCGTACCGATGGCATTGGTGCCACAGGCGGCCTCGCTCCAGCTGCTTCCCGGCAGCATGCGGATACGCTCTGCTGCTGCGGCCGAAGTTGAGGGGTCGCCTTCAAGGTTAAGCACTACGCCACCATTGGTGGTCAACACCATGACGGTGCCAGTTTCATCGAGGAATTGGCGCGCGTGCGCCATGACGGGCGTGCCTGCCGACAAGAGTTCGTCGTGCTCCTCGAGCAGACGCTGTAACGAATCCTCACTGAGCGGAGGTGGCGCCTTGTCCCTTTCGGGATCCACGTCGGCCGTCTGACAACGGCGCCATGAATCGTCAATCAGCCGGCGCAGGGCATCAGATCCGCAGGACTCGCCGCTCAGAAATTTTTCCCACGTTGAACTGACGCGCGCGTCGTTCTCTGGGAGCGAAAAGATCTGGCTTGAATTCTGCATTTGCTTGCTCGCCTCTGGGGTGTGTGCCTTTAGTTGCCGAAGCTGGCAGTTTCAAGTTCGACTCGCTACCGGCGAACGCAGAAACAATCTGCGAACTCCTCCAATTCGAGCCACGGGCAATCGGTGAACTCGCGATGTGGCCCGATTGGGCCATGTGCGCCAGAGCGAAGTCGGACTGTACGTCCCAAACGGGCAAACGTTACCGAGGGAATCCCCCGTAGAAATCGACCAAAGTGTTCGGAATTCAGACGAAATGAACCCGAGCACCCCCGTCACAACAGACCAGCCCGTCCGCAATCTGGACGCACCGGACACGCAAGTGCGACTTCGGGATGCCTCGGACTCGCTTGGAGATGAGTCGCGTTCTCGCCATGAGCAGCCCGCCAGAATGGGTCGTCGGCTACCTCACGCGCTCAAGGATGCTGACGTAGTTGGCCACCGCGGCGCCACCCATATTGAAAATTCCACCGAGGGTTGCGTTGTTGACGGTAATGGGTGCAGGAAGCTCGCCATTCAGTTGCATGGCCGTCATCACGTGCATCGATACGCCAGTGGCGCCCACGGGGTGACCCTTGGACTTCAATCCACCGGACGGGTTGACGGGCAGCTTCCCGCCAACGAGGGTCCACCCCTCCTGAATGGCGCGCGCGCCCTGGCCGTAAGGAGTCAGTCCCATCGCCTCGTATTCGATCAACTCGGCCATCGTGAAACAGTCGTGCGTCTCGACAAACGACAAATCCGAGAGCTGCAGGTTGGCCGCCGACAGTGCTTGGCGCCATGCCAAAGAACACCCTTCAAATAGCAAGATATCGCGGCGGGACATCGGCAGGTAATCCTGGACATGCGCCACCGACCGGACAGCAACCGCCTTACGCATTGACAGGGCGGTGTTGTGATCGGCCAGCACCACGGCGGCCGCGCCATCGGAAACAGGAGAACAGTCAGTGCGCTTCAACGGGCCGGCAACGATAGGGTTCTTGTCGCTGACCTGTCGACAAAAATCAAAGCCCAGATCCTTTCGCATCTGAGCATAAGGGTTGGAAACTCCATTCTTGTGGTTCTTGGCTGCGATCATTGCCAACGCATCAGACTGGTCGCCATACTTGTCGAAATAGGACTGCGCTATTTTTCCGAACAGGCCGGCAAAGCCCCCTTGAATATCGCTTTCTTCTCGCAGGTAGGACGCACGTAGCAGGTTGGAGCCTACTTCGGGGCCGGGTGTCAGGCTCATCTGCTCGACACCCACCGCCAGGACAATGCGTGCGCGCCCTGCTTCGATCGACTTGATGCCTTGGTGAATGGCCGCTGATCCGGTGGCGCATGCGTTTTCTACACGCGTGGCTGGCTTGAAGCGCAAGCCATCATCGGCCTGAAGTACCAACGATGCGGTGAAGTCCTGCTTCGAAAAGCCCGCATTGAAGTGGCCGAGATAGATCTCATCCACATCTGCTGCCGCCACGCCGGCATAGGCAAGTGCCTCGTTGACCGCCTTGACGATCAGGCTTTCGACGCTTTCATTGTCAAACTTACCAAAGGGAGTTTGTGCCCACCCAACGATTGCCACGCTCATCGGTTTTCTCCAGTTTTTAAAAAATTATCGGTCAGGTGTTTTCCAAAAGCTTTCTCAACTCGCTCTTGAGAACCTTGCCATAACTGCTGGTTGGTAACTCATCGAGGAATTTATATTCCTTCGGCCGCTTGAAGCGTGCGATGTGTTCAAGGCAATGCGCATCAAGCTCGGCGGTGCTGACCTCGGCCCCCGCCTCCCGGACCACAAAGGCAATGAGCACCTCGCCCCATTCGTTGTCAGGACGCCCCACAACGCTGGTCTTTGCGACGGCTGGATGCAATAGCAGTACCTCCTCCACTTCACGGGGGTAAATGTTGCTGCCTCCGCTGATCACGACGTCCTTGGAACGGTCTCTCAGCGTCAGGCAGCCACGCTCATCGAACGAACCCATGTCACCCGTATGGAGCCACCCACCGCGCAGCGTCTCGGCAGTTGCCGAGGGGTTTCGCCAATACCCCGCCATCACCACATCACCGCGGCACAGGATTTCGCCGATCGAGCCAGCCGGCAAGTCCTTGCCATCCGAGTCGGTCACCCGAACCTCGGTGCCGCTTCGGGGCCAACCGACAGAGCCCAGGATGGCATCGTCATCGGTGACGTGCGCAGCCTGATTCATTCCGGTGATGGTGACCGGGGCTTCGCCTTGGCCGTAGATCTGCGAGAACACCGGGCCCAGCACAGTGGTCGACTTTCTCAGCTCCTCGACGTACATCGGCCCGCCACCGTAAACGATGTTGCGCAGATGCTTCGGCCGGCTTCGCTTGCCTTCTTCGACCGCGATCCGCAAGCGCTGGATCATGGTCGGGGCCAAGAAGGCCCCGCACGCCGGATGCTGGTCGCAAAGTTCGAGGAATTCCACAGGCTCGAAGGCGCCGGAGGCTGGAACGACCTGCCGCGCGCCGCGCGCGATCGACGGCAGCATGTACATGCCTGAACCGTGCGACATGGGCGCCACATGCAATTGGCTACACCACTCATCGAGCGACTCGATGTCGGCCAAGTGGGCGATGGTCGCCGCCATCAGGTTGCGATGGGACAGCATGGCGCCCTTTGATCGGCCGGTGGTTCCGCTCGTGTAGAACAGCCACGCCAAGGCTTCCGGCTCGGCCGACGGAACGGCAATCGGCTCGCCAGACACCATTTGTTCGTAAGCGGCGTCGCCGATGACCACCATCCTGTCACCATAAGTCGCTACCGTGCGGGGCAACCCGGCGAGCAGCTTCGGCGACACGAAGACCAGCGACACCTCAGCGTCCTCCAGGATCTGGGACACCTCCTTGTCGTGCAGTTTGTAGTTGACCGGCACGGTGACGGCCTCGGCGGCCCATGCCGAGAACATCAGCTCGACATATTCGGTGCGGTTCTCACTGACGAGCGCCACGCGATCGCCAGGGCGACACCTGGTGCGTATTCCTGCGCCCAACCCCAGCGCCCGAGCCTTCAGTTCTCGCCAGGAGAGAACCTGCTCAAGCCCGCGGAAAACCGCGCCGTGATCGGGGAAGCGTGTAGCCGTGTGGTCGAGCAGCGAGAAGAGACTCATTCACGAACACCCTGATTTGTGGGCGACCTCTCAAGCCAGCACCTTGCTCCGAGAAGACCCCGTTGGGAATGACCCGCCCGCTGTTGACTTTGGTGCCATCCATGACCCCGTCAGCGGTGCGGCAAGCGACGAAAGGATTGTGCTTCGTTTTCCAAACCCGACCGCTTGGGGAATGGCTCCGTTGCATCGGCTGGTCCGTGAGCAACCATCTGATTTCGGTCAACTGGACTCAGGCCACCATCGTGTAGCCGGCTGCCAATTGCGATCACTGACAGGGTTGGTGTTTGGGTGAGCCCCTCCCGATCATCATGACGGGAGGGGCAGGTGGCTGGAGCCACCGGTTCGGAACTCCGGAGGTTGACAGTCCGGGGTCCCTGGGGCGCAGGGACTGCGCCGCTGGGTTTGCCTGAGAGCAGGCAAGTCGACCTTACGCCTGAGCCGCCCGGACCACAAGCGTTCTTTCAGAGTTTCTGCGCTGCCTCGGCGCACTTCGGGGCGGCTTGCATGATCTCGTCAAACAAGGCGGCAACCCTGGCTTGCACGGCAGCGTCCATGGTGATGGGCTGCCCCCATTCGCGGGAGGTCTCTCCCGGCCATTTGTTGGTGGCGTCGAGTCCCATCTTGCCGCCCAGTCCGCTGACCGGCGAGGCGAAGTCGAGGTAATCGATCGGCGTGTTCTCCACCAGCGTGACATCGCGCACCGGGTCCATGCGCGTGGTGATGGCCCACATCACCTCCGTCCAGCGCCGGATGTCCACGTCGTCGTCGGTCACCACGATGAACTTGGTGTACATGAATTGGCGAAGGAAGCTCCACAGCCCGAACATCAGCCGCTTGGCATGCCCCGGGTAGGCCTTCTTGATGCTGATGATCGCCATGCGGTAGCTGCAACCCTCGGGCGGCAGGTAGAAGTCCACGATCTCCGGAAACTGCTTTTGCAGGATGGGCACGAACACTTCGTTCAACGCCACGCCCAGGATGGCCGGCTCATCGGGCGGTTTGCCCGTGTAGGTCGAGTGGTAGACCGGGTCGCGTCGGTGCGTCAGCCGGCTGATCTCGAACACCGGAAACCAGTCCTGCTCGTTGTAGTAGCCGGTGTGGTCTCCGAACGGGCCTTCGAGTGCGTGCAAGTAACCGTTCACTTCTTTAAGGGGGATACCGTGCTCGCTGCGTCCGACATAGCCGCGTGCTGCGGGGGGAATGTGCCCTTCCAGCACCACCTCGGCGTTCGCCGGCGCCTGAAGCATCACGCCAGCATCACCGACGCTCGAATCGGTCACCTCGGTGCGACTGCCGCGCAAGAGGCCGGCAAACTGGTACTCGGACAGTGTGTCGGGCACGGGGGTCACCGCACCCAGGATGGTGGCCGGATCGGCGCCGAGCGCCACCACCAACGGGAAAGGCTGGCCGGGATTGGCCAGCGCGAAGTCCCGGAAGTCGAGCGCACCGCCCCGATGGGCAAGCCATCGCATGATGACCTGATGGCGCGAGATCACCTGTTGCCGGTAGATGCCCAGGTTCTGCCGACGACGCGGGTTCGCCCCGCCCTGCGGTCCGCGGGTGACAACCAGGCCCCAGGTGATCAGCGGGCCGGCATCTCCCGGCCAGCAGGTCTGTACAGGAAGCAGGCCCAGTAGATCGACATCAGGCCCTTCGATCAGCACTTGCTGGCATGCGGCCTGGCGCACCGTGGCCGGCTTCATGTCCCACAGCGACTTGATCATGTGCAGCAGCCGGCCGGTGTCCTTCAACCCCTTGGGTGGCTCGGGCTCCTTGAGGCTGGCGAGCACACGCCCCACATCGCGCAGTTCAGCCACCTCGCTCGCGCCCATGCCCATCGCGACGCGCTTGGGGGTGCCAAACAGATTCGTCAACGCCGGCATCGTATGGCGGCCCTGCGAATCCACGGGCCGCTCGAACCAAAGCGCCGGCCCCTCGCTGCGCAACACACGGTCGCTGAGCGCGGTCATCTCCAGCACGGTGGAGACCGGTTCAACTACCCGCCGGAGTTCGCCCTTGGCTTCCAGCCCAACACAGAACTCCCGGAGGTCGCGATATTTCATAGACGCATTAGTAGTTAAAGGTCACCAACTAAAGGTTGACTGGTTATGTTGCGACTTCCTAGAATTCCGCTCGGAAGTTGCGATTAGGTGTAAACCCTCGATCCATTCCAGCCTAGGGAATTCACTTCGGCAGACTTCGGGGAGCGTTTCGACGCCCCCACCTGCGAGATCTCTCTTTCAGCGCGAACCATTATGTTCGTCGCCATGCTCGTCAAAGCTCCGCAGGCGACAGCCCGGTCGGAGCCCTGGAGGTACCAGCGTCATGCCCATGATTCGGCAGTTTCTTTCGAAGACACGGCAGCTTTGCAATTCGTGTACGCAGTCGGCCGGCGTTTTCTTGCGCGACGTGGGCAGCGGCATGCTCGAGGTCAGTCACAACACGCTCGCCTTGCTGGGGTTGGTCGCGGTGGCGCTGCTGATCTTCGTGGCCGGTCGCCCGGAATTTCGCCAATCACTGGAAGGCAACGCCCTGTCGTGGCTGCAGGCTAGACAGGAAGCCCGCGCCGACCCGGCCGATGTCCTGGCCAACGACCTGAGCGAGCCGGATGCCATCTCCCGGGTGACGGCCAGCGACCCCAAGGACCTGACGCACAAGCAGGCGGCCGTCGCTCTGTGGCTGTCCAGGCGTTACCGGGTGGCACCGGAACCCGTCAGCCGGCTGGTCATCGAAGCCTGGCAGGTCGGCGCGAAAGCGGGACTGGACCCGACCTTGATCCTGGCGATCATGGCGGTCGAGTCCAGTTTCAACCCGTTCGCCCAGAGCGCCGTCGGTGCCCAAGGTCTGATGCAGGTCATGACCCACGTGCACGACAACAAATATGAGCAGTTCGGCGGAACGATGGCGGCCTTCGACCCGGTGTCCAACCTGCGGGTGGGCGCGCAAGTGCTCAAGGAGTGCATCTTGCGTGCGGGCGGTATCGAAGCCGGCCTGCGGCTTTACGTGGGCGCTGGAAACCTCAGCGGCGACGATGGCTACGCCTTGAAGGTGCTGACCGAGCAGTCTCATCTTTTGGCCGTCGCGGCCGGCAAGCTGGTGGCGTTCAACGCGCCCAACGGCCTTTCGTCCCCGTCGTCATCGCCGCTCACGCCGGGGGGGCCGTCGGCGTCTCCCGAGCCTGCACCGGATGCGGATCCCCCACCGATGTCGGAGAAGCTGGCTTCCCTGCGCTGATCGCGGACCACGCAGAAGGCCGCTTGACGGCGGCGGTCGTGTTCAGGTCGGCACGTTAGACTTCGCCCGCCGCGCGACAGGCGTGAGGATCCGACCTACGCCGTTGGATCCGAGGTGGTTTCCACCGATCAGCGCGGCCGCACCCATGTCCGTTTTGACATGCGTTGCGTACCGAGCCGCCCGCCTGGGCAATCCGCTGGCCTGGCGCTTTCGCCGCCTTCACGCCGCGGGTCTTTTGCCGCAGAGAAACGTCGACATGTTTGACCGCACCCAATCCACACTCGCCCTCATCGACCCGGAACTCTGGACGGTCATCCAGAACGAGAACCGCCGTCAGGAGGAGCACATCGAGCTGATCGCCTCCGAGAACTACACCTCGCCGGCGGTCATGGCCGCCCAGGGCAGCCAGCTCACCAACAAGTACGCCGAGGGCTATCCCGGAAAGCGTTATTACGGTGGCTGCGAGTTCGTCGATGTGGCCGAGCAGCTCGCCATCGACCGCCTCAAGGCGCTGTACGGCGCGGACTTTGCCAACGTGCAGGCCAATTCCGGATCGCAGGCCAATCAGGCGGTGTTCTTTGCGCTGCTGCAGCCGGGCGACACCATCATGGGCATGAGCCTGGCCGAAGGCGGCCACCTGACCCACGGCATGCCGCTCAACATGAGCGGCAAGTGGTTCAAGGTCGTCAGCTACGGCCTGGATGCGAAAGAAGAGATCGACTACGAAGCGATGGAGCGGCTGGCGCACGAACACAAGCCCAAGCTGATCATCGCCGGCGCGTCGGCCTACTCGCTGCGCATCGACTTCGAGCGCTTCGCCAAGGTGGCGCGCGACATCGGCGCGTACTTCATGGTCGACATGGCGCACTACTCGGGGCTGATCGCCGCCGGCGTCTACCCGAACCCGGTGCCGCACGCCGACGTGGTGACCTCCACCACCCACAAGAGCCTGCGCGGCCCGCGCGGCGGCATCATCCTCACGAACAAGGAAGACATCGCCAAGAAGATCAACAGCGCGGTGTTTCCCGGCATTCAGGGCGGCCCGCTGATGCACGTGATCGCCGCCAAGGCCGTGGCCTTCAAGGAAGCGCTGGCGCCCGAGTTCAAGACCTACCAGCAGCAAGTGCTGAGGAACGCCGTGGTGCTGGCTGAAACACTGATCTCGCGCGGCCTGCGCATCGTGAGCGGGCGCACCGAAAGCCACGTGATGCTGGTCGATCTGCGCCCGAAGAATCTCACCGGCAAGGAAGCCGAAGCCGCGCTCGGCCTGGCGCACATGACGTGCAACAAGAACGGCATCCCGAACGATCCGCAAAAGCCGATGGTCACCAGCGGCATCCGTCTGGGCACGCCGGCGCTCACCACGCGCGGATTCATGGAAGAGCAAACGCGCCTCACCGCGCACCTGATCGCCGATGTGCTCGACAACCCGCACGACGAGGCCAACCTGGCCGCGGTGCGCGCCAAGGTCGCCGCGCTGACGCGCGACTTTCCGGTCTACCGCTGAAGCGCGGCGGTCGGATCGCTCACCCTGACTGATCCGGCCGGTCTCGTCGCATGCGTTGCCCCTACTGCAGCCACACCGATACGCAAGTCGTCGAGACGCGCGAGTCGGACGAAGGCGACGTGGTGCGGCGGCGCCGACGCTGCCAGAGTTGCGACAAGCGCTTCACCACCTACGAGCGCGCCGAAATCGCGCTGCCGTCGGTCATCAAGAAAGACGGCACGCGCGCTGATTTCGACATGTCGAAGATCCGCGCGTCGATGACGCTGGCGCTGCGCAAGCGCCCGGTCAGCGTCGAGCAGATCGATGCCGCGATCGATCGCATCCAGGAAAAGCTGCTCGGCAGCGGCGCACGCGAAGTGCCGTCGACCCGCCTGGGCGAGCTGGTCATGCGCGAACTCAAGCGCATCGACAAGGTGGCCTATGTGCGCTTTGCGTCGGTCTACCGCAGCTTCGAAGACGTCGACGCCTTCCGCCAGCTGATCCGCGACATCTGAACTGTCGCCGGCCCGGACCTGGCGGGTGGCGCCTCGTTCGCAAGAGGGCCTTTGCGCTGCATCAAGGCACGGCCTTGCCGGTCTCGTCAGACTGTGGCGGGGATTGAGATCAACCCAATGGCCGTGAGCGCGCACCAGCGACCCGAATGATTAGGGTTTGTACTAGTATGTGGGTCAATGGCAACCATGTTTTCACACGTGGCGGCCGTCCGATCCGACTGAGGTTCCGCCATGCAATATCTCGCCACGTCAACCGTCAAAGCCACCGTCGAAGATGTGTTGCCCGGCTTGGGCATGGCCTATCTGTCTGGCGACGACCACCGCGACTGGACCATCACCCGCAGCACGAGCGGGGGCGAGTTTGCAGCCCTGAGACCCGGCCAGCGCATCGGTCTGACGATCGAGCATCACGCCCGTTGTGACGCGGTTTGCAACTACGCCGTGGTGCCGCTGACTTCTTGATCGGCCGGCGCGGGCAGCCGCCCGTTCGTGTCACCGCAGATTCACGATCACACGGTAGCGTCGGGCCGAACGGACTGCGGTGTGGCCGCAGCCCTGCTCCAGCGTCGGAACACGTGCCACGCCAAGCGCTCCCCTGGCCCCACCATGCACAGGCTGCGCGGCCCGGCATCGTCCCCCCAAGAGATCGACCACGGAAAGCGACGGTGAAGCTTTGACATTTTTTTGCGCCCGCCTCCTGAGCCTGTCGTTGCTGGTCGCGCTGCTGACGGCCTGCTCACCGCGCACGATGCTGGTCCGCAACGTCGCCAACGAACTCGCCGGTCAGAGCCAGGCCGAAGAAGACGACATCGTGCTGGCGCGCGAGGCCAGCGCTTTCTATCTGAAGCTGTCCGAGTCGGTGCTGCGCAAGACACCCGACCACCTGCCACTGGCCGAATCGGTGGCCGGCGGGTTCACGCAATACGCCTACGCCTTCGTCGCGTTCGAGGCCGACCGCACTGAAGCCCACGACGCCAAGGCCGCACAGCGACTGCGAGCGCGCGCGGCGCGGCTTTACTGGCGCGCGCATCGCCACGCCATGGCGGCCCTCGAGCTGAACAACCCCGCCTTGTTGAAGGCGCTCAACAGCAGCCCGGCAGCCGGCAGCCCGACCCTGCGCCTGCCCGCGGATCAGGTGGGCGTGGCCTACTGGGCGGCGGCCTCGTGGGGGGCTTACATCTCGCTGTCCAAGGACCAGCCGGACGTGGTCGCCGACCTGCCACTGGCGGTGCGGCTCGCGAGCCTGGCCTGGATGAGCAACCCCGCCTACGGCAATGGCGACCTGGCCTCGTTGATGGGCAGCTTTGAAGCCGCACGGCCCGGCGGCAGCCCGCGCCAGGCCGCGCTCTATTTCGATCAGGCGATGCAAGCCGCTCACGGCCGCAACGCCGGCGTGTGCGTGGCCCGGGCCGAAATGCTGGCCGCACCGGCGGGCGACCGCGCGGCCTTCGAGGCGCTCTTGCACCAGGCCCTGGCCATCAGCGCGGCGCACCGCGACCTCGGCAACGAAGTGATGCGCGAGCGCGCGCAGTGGTTGCTCGACACGGCCGACGACCGCTTCTGATCCCCCACACATTCCCCTGCCCCGGACCACTCCACCCATGAACATCAAACGCCGGCGCTACAGCGCGTGGCTGGGCTGCCTCTCGCTCGCCTTGCCCATGGCCGCCATGGCCCAGACCACGCAGCTGCGCTTTGGCTCGCTGGTGCCCAAGAACTCGCCGTACCACCAGCAACTGCTCGAGCTGGGAGAAACCTGGCGCGCGGCCCAGGGCGGCAACGCGCGCTTCGCTGTGTTCACCGACGGCAGCCAGGGCGGCGAAGCCGAACTGGCGCGGCGCATGCGCATCGGTCAGTTGCAAGGCGCGCTGATGTCGGTGGTGGGCTTGCGCGAGATCGAGCCGTCGATCTCCGCGTTGCAAAACCTGCCGCTGCTGTTTCGCAACTGGGACGAGGTAGACCATGTGCGCGAAAAGATGCGCCCGGGCCTCGAAAAGCGCTTTCTGGAGCGTGGCTTCGTGGTCATCGGCTGGGGGGATGCCGGCTGGGTGCGCTTCTTCTCGAAGGAGCCGGCTTTCCTGCCCGACGACTACAAGCGCATGAAGTTCTTCGCCTGGGGGTCCGAGCCCGAGCAGCAGTCGATCATGAAGAGCCTGGGCTACACACCGGTGCCGCTGGAAACCGCCGACATCCTGCCGTCGTTGCAGACCGGGATGATCAACGTGGTGCCGTCCACGCCCTACTTCGCGCTGGCCAGCCAGATCTACAACACGGCGCCCAACATGCTCGAGCTCAACTGGGCACCGATCGTCGGCGCGCTCGTGGTCACCAAGAAGGCCTGGGACGAGATGTCGCCGGCCGGCCAGCAAGCGCTGCGCACCGGCGGCGAGCAAGCCAGCATCCGCATGCGCAATCAGGCCCGGCAAGAAGTCGATGAGGCCGTGGCCGCGATGAAAAAACGCGGTCTGGTCGTGAACCGGCCGACGCCCGAGCAGATGCGCGCCTGGAACGAACTGGCCGAGCGGCTGTATCCACGCATCCGCGGCACCATGGTCCCGGCCGACACCTTCGACGAGGTGTTCGCCCATCTCAAGGCCTATCGCGCGGCGCGGGGCCAATAGGTTTGGCCGGCTCGCTGAGGGTCAGGCTGCAGGCGTGGGCGCGCGGCGACGAGCCGCTGGCATCGGCAGCGCTCGCGCTGATGACGCTGATCCCGCTGATCGAAATGGCCCTGCGGCCGCTGCACGGTCGCGGCATCGCGAACGCGCCGGTGCTGGTTCAGCACCTCGGGCTGGTGCTGGCGATGTTCGGCGCGGTGGCGGCTGAACGGCACGGCCACCTGAGCACGCTGGGCAGCGGCGTCAGCCGCTGGGGCGACGCACGCTTTCAGTTGGCCGTGCGGGCCTTCGCCCAGGGCAGCGCCTCGGTCATCTGCGGATTGCTGGCGTTTGCCAGCTGGCGCTTCGTGGCCAGCGAAATGCAGGCGGCGCAGGTGCTCGCCTATGGCGTACCGGTGTGGTGGGTGCAAGCCGCCATGCCCGTGGGCTTTGTTTGGCTGGGCGTGAGGCTGGGCGCGCGTTGCGCTGACACCTGGCCGTGGACGGCGCTGTGCGCGCTCGCCTTGCCGCTGGCCGGTGGCGCCGCAGCGGCGCTCATCGACGGCGGCTCGGTGCCGCTGTGGCCCGGTTTGCTGTGGCTGCTGTGCGTCTTGCTGAGCGGCGCGCCCATCTTCGCGGTGCTGGGCGGCCTGGCACTGGCCTTGTTCTGGAGCGACGGCTTGCCGATGGCGTCCATCGCGCTGTCGCACTACCAGATCACCGTCAACCCGTCGCTGCCGGCGTTGCCGCTGTTCACGCTGGCCGGCCTGATCTTCGCGCGCACCGGCGCGGCGCAGCGGCTGGGCGCGCTGTTCCTCGCGCTGTTTGGCGGCGGCGTGCGCGGCACGGTGCTGGCCTCGGCCGTCTTGTGCTCGGCGTTCACCGCCGTCACCGGCGGCAGCGGCGTCACCATCCTGGCGCTGGGCGGCTTGCTGCTGCCGCTGCTGCGCGAGTCCGGTTACCCCGAACAGCGCGGCATCGGGCTGGTCACCAGCGCAAGCGCGCTGGGCGTGCTGCTCGCGCCCTCGGTGCCCTTGATCATGTACGCCGTCATTGCGCGCGTGCCCATCAAGGACATGCTGCTCGCGGGTCTGGTGCCGGCCGTCTTGATGGTGGTGTGCCTGCTGGTGATCGGCGGCTACCTGCGACGTGGCCCGACGCCCGCGACTGCCGCGCCGGCTGCACCGCAGCGCCTGAATGTGGCGAAGGCGGCCTGGGCTGCCAAGTGGGAAATGCTCGCCCCGCTGGTGGCCATCGGCTCGCTGGTGGGAGGTCTCGCCACGCCGACTGAGAGCGCCGCGCTGACTGCCGCCTATGCCGTCATCACGCAGGCCGTGGCGCACCGCGAACTCGACCGCCGGCTGCTCGCGCAGTGCCTGGCCGAATGCGTGCGGCTGATCGGCGGCGTGATGCTCATCCTCGGGATGGCGCTGGCACTGACCAACTTCCTCGTTGATGCCGGCATTCCCGATCTGGCGGTGGAATGGGTGCGCAGCGTCATCCCGAACCGCTACGCCTTCATGCTCGCGCTGTGCGTGTTTTTGTTCGCCGCGGCCGCGCTGATGGAGATCTTTGCGGCGCTTGTGGTGCTGGTGCCGTTGCTGCTGCCGCTGGCGCTGAGCTACGGCATCGACCCGGTGCACTTCGGAATCATCTTTCTGGCGGCGATGGAAGTGGGTTTCCTGTGCCCGCCGGCAGGCATGAACCTGTACTTCGCCTCGGCCATGTTCGGAAAATCGATCCGCTACGTGGCCGCCTCGGTGCTGCCCGCCATGCTGGCGATCTTCATCGGCACCATGCTCATCGCCTGGATTCCGGTGCTCGCGACGGGGCTGCCGGGGCTGTTTTCGGCGCGCTGACTGACAACCGTTTGACCGGGCCTGCGCGCTTCGCGCTCAGTGGGCCATTCATCACCGCGACACACGATTCTGAGAAAGTGGGCTGCCAGTCGGATGGCCGATGACTTCAAGGCTGAACCATGGCACGACGCGGAAGACCTGATGCCAGCAAACAGCGCAAGCGAAAAGAGCTTGCCCCGAAGTTGATTGGATTGGGACTGCTGCTGGGGCTTGTCCCGTGGTTTCTTGCCAAGTCGCCGATCGGCGCGGCCCTCAAGCCCATGGCGCCATTCGGATGGTTCTTTTTCGTGATCGGTTGCGCCCTGCTGTGGTGGCAAAACAGAGCCCCACCAACCAAGCCAGCGGCAACTCCAGCCTGGGCAAGTGAGACACCACCGAAACCCCAGCGGGCGCCACCGATGGCGCCAGCACCGGCGCACAGCGTGGAACCGCGCCTTGAAGAAATGTCGGCCGCCACAAAGCCGCGAAGTGGCCGCCCCGAACCCACGCCTCAATCGTGGGGGAGCGCTGTCTTTGAGCAGATCGAGTGGCGTCGCTTCGAGGCGTTGGTGGAGGCCTTGTTCTCGCAGGCCGGCTTCGAAACCAAATCGCAGTCACACGGTGCCGATGAGGGGATCGATATCTGGCTGTACTCCCGCACCAACCAGGTCATGCCCGTGAGCATCGTTCAATGCAAGCATTGGCAGGGCAAGCGGGTCGGCGTCGACAAGGTGCGCGAACTGCGTGGCGTCATGGCAGCCAAAGGCATAGGGCGGGGCCAATTCGCCACGACCTCGACCTTCACCGACGATGCGATCGCGTTTGCCAGAGACAACGCGATCAATCTGCTCGACGTGAAGGCGCTGCTCGCGCTCATCGCCACACGAAGCGACGAGCAGCAACAAGCACTTCTCTGCGTGGCCCTTGAAGGCGACTACTGGCGACCGACTTGCGTCAACTGCGGCGTCAAGATGGTTGAGCGCCGTCCACGAACGGGGGGATCGCCGTTCTGGGGCTGCGAGGGCTATCCAAAATGCAAGA
This sequence comes from Burkholderiales bacterium, assembly GCA_947451035.1. Taxonomy (GTDB): domain Bacteria; phylum Pseudomonadota; class Gammaproteobacteria; order Burkholderiales; family Burkholderiaceae_C; genus PBB1. Next base: position 43,192 of record CANFXR010000003.1, on the reverse strand, counting down.
CGTCCATGCCGATGCGGGGCTGAACCGATCCAAGCGAGGTGCCAGACAACTGGGCCGCATGCGCTTTGTCTCGATGTGCCTCAGCCTCGCAGACGTCGACGCTTTCCACCCGCTGATCCGCAACATCTGAGCCGACACCCCCGTTCGGGGGCACCCCTCGCGGCAGGGCGAAGACCCACCTCGTGGGGTCGAAAAAAGCGGGCGTGATTTCTACAGTGAGCCCCATGGACTCGCTGCACACACCCGCCGCACAACGCGGCTTCACGCTGATCGAATCGGCCATCACGCTGGCCCTCATGGCGATCCTGGTGTGCAGCGCCGCGCCCGACTTGGCCGCCACGCTCGAACGTCAACGGCTGACCGGCGCGGCCACGCAACTCGCCAGCGACGTGCAGTGGCTGCGCAGCGAAGCGGTGCTGCGCAACGAGACCTTGCGGCTGAGCTTTTTCGACAACGCCGGCGGCAGTTGCTACGTGCTGCACACGGGCGCGCGCAACCAGTGCCAGTGCGATGGCCAGTCCGCCTCCGCCATGTGCACCGCCGACGCGGTGGCGCTCAAGACCGTGACGCTCAGCGCCTCGGCGCGCATCGGCGTGCAGTCCAACGTGAGCTCGATGGTGTTCGACCCGCTGCACGGCACGGCCACGCCGGCGGGCACCTTGAAGGTCTCGGGCGCCAGCGGCCGGGCCATCCACCACGTGGTCAATGTGCTCGGGCGCTTGCGCAGCTGCACGCCGGCCATACCCGGTCCGGCGGTGGCCGGCTACCCGCTGTGCTGAGTTTCGATTCCTCAACCCCTGACCCAAGGAGCCGACCATGACGCTGTCCCGACCCCACCCGCCCGCACCACGCCGCCGCGCACGGGCGACGGGCTTCAGCCTGCCCGAACTGGCGTTGGGCCTGGCCATCGTGGGCATCCTTTCGTCGATCGCCTACCCGGCTTTCAGCAGCACGCTGGCCAGCGTTCGGCGCTCGGATGCGCTGGTCGCGCTGATGAACCTGCAAACGCAGCAAGAGCGCTATCGCGCCAACCACGAGGCCTACGGCGATCTGGCGCAACTCGGTGTGGCGGGCGTGTCGCCTTCAGGCCATTACGAGCTCACCCTGGAAGCCGCATCGTCCACCGGCTATTCGGTGCGTGCTGCGGCCACCGGCGCGCAGCGCAATGACAGCGCCTGCCGGTATCTGCGGCTCACGGTCGAGGGCCTGAACCTCACCTACGCCTCGGGAGAGACCGACGCCACCGCCAACACGGCCGCGCTCAACCGCCGCTGCTGGGGCCAGTGACATGCGCCACCGCATCGCGCCACGTGATCGCCGCCAGCGCGGCTTGTCGCTGGTCGAACTGCTGATCGGCACGGCGCTGGGCTTGCTGCTGGTGGCGTGCGGCATCACGGTGCTGCTGATCCAGCTGCGCGACAACCGCGCGCTCATCGAACACAACCGCCTCATGCACGATCTGCGCAGCGCCAGCGAGCTGATCGCCCGCGACCTGCGCCGCGCCGGCCACTGGGGCGATGCCGGCGCGGGCGTGTGGATGCGCGATTCGGCAGCCGCCAGCGTCGCCAGCAACCCCTACGCCGCGATCGAATCCACCGCCGCCACGGTCACGCTGCGCTACTCGCTCGACAGCACCGAAAACCAGCAGGTCGACAGCCACGAGCAGTTCGGCTTTCGGCTGCGCAGCGGTGCGCTCGAGATGCGCGTGGGCGGCGCGAGCTGGCAGTCGATGACCGATGTGAACACGATGAAAGTCACCGCCCTGGAGTTCGCCCCGCGCGAAGACACGCTAGCCCTGGGCGCGTTGTGCAGCGCACCGTGCGCCGCCGGTGACGCCCGCTGCCCGCCGCGCCAGACGCTGCGCAGCGTGGTGGTGACGATCACCGCCCAGAGCGCCACCGACGCCCGAACGGTGCGCACCGCGCGCACGGCGGTGCGGCTGCGCAACGACGAGATCACCGGGCGCTGCCCGGCGTGAGGCCCTGCCGATGCCAACCGCCCCCCGCCCCCGCGTGAGCCACCGGCCACGTCACCTGCGCCAGCAGCGCGGCGCCGCCACGCTCGCGGTGAGCCTGCTGCTTTTGATGGCGATGCTGCTGAGCGCCACGTACGCCAACCGCGCTCTGCTGTTCGAGCAGCGTTCCTCGGCCAACCAGCAGCGCGCCACGCAGGCCTTCGAAGCCGCCGAGGCCGGCATCGACTGGGCCATCGCGCAGCTCAACGCACCACGGCCGGTCGATGAGCACTGCGAGCCGCTCACCGACGCCAGCGGCAGCTCGTTTCGCGAGCGCTACCTGAGCGTCGACACCGACTCCGGGCTGCACGCGCCACGACTGTGGAAGCTCGGCGCGCAAGAACTCGCGCTGCAACCCGGCTGCGTGCGCTCAGGCCACGGCTGGTCGTGCGCCTGCCCGTCGAACGGCTGGCCGGGCCTGATGGTGGCCACCGGCGACGACCTTGCGCCGCAGCCCGCGTTCAGCGTGCAGTTCAGCGCCGAGCCGCGCCCCGGGCTGGTTCGCCTGATCGCCACCGGCTGCTCGAACGCGGCCGGCGCGTGTCGCCCCGGCGTGGCCGGTCGTGCCGATGCGGTGGTGCGTTTGCAGGTGCTGCTCGGACTGCTGCCGGGCGCGTCGGTGCTGCCGCAAGCGGCACTCACGGTGCGCGACACGGTCGATGCCGCCGGCGCGCTCGGTGTGCACAACACCGACACCGCCAGCGGCGGACTCACGGTGCGCGCCGGCGGCAGCCTGATCGGCACGGCGCTGCGCCTGAGCACCGCCGCCGGTGGTGCGGCCGAAGCCTCGGCGGCCACGCACGACATGGCGCTGGCTGCGCTGGCGCCTGAGCGGCTGTTCGCCTCGCACTTCGGGCTCGATCGCACCCGCTGGGCGCGCCACCCGGCGGCGCAGGCGGTCGATTGCACGCTGGCCTGTGGAGCGGCCATCGCCGCGGCCATCAACGCCGCCGGCAGCAACCGCATGGTTTCCATCACCGGCGACGCCACCCTCGACGGGCCGCTCACGCTGGGCTCGGCAGAACGTCCGGTGATCCTCGTGGTGAGCGGCACCGCGACGCTGCGCGGCGACGTCACGCTGCACGGCGTGCTGTACGCCGGCGACATCCGCTGGGACGGCCCCACCGGCGCGCCCGCCGGCGTCCACGGCGCGGTGATCTCGGCGTCGGATTACCGCGGCAACGGCGCGCCCCGGTTGCAGCGCGACGCGGCGGTGCTGCGCGCGCTGCAACTGCACACCGGCAGCTTCGCGCGCGTGCCGGGCAGCTGGAAGGATTTCTGATGCGCCGCACATCGACCGGTGCCCCGCGCGAGCAGCAGACCGGCGTCAGCCTGCTCGAAGCGTTGTTCTCGCTGCTCGTGCTGTCGGTGGGCGTGGCGGCCACAGGCCATGTGCACCGGCATCTCGAGACGCACGCCGACATCGCTCGGCAACGCTCCGAGGCGGTGCGGCTGGCGCAAGAAGATCTGGAAGCCGCCCGCCTGTTCGGGTCACCTGCGGCATCCGATGTCCGGTCGGTGCAAGACAGCGCCGCGCTGCGCCTGAACACCACCTTCGAGCTGACCCGCCAGATTGACGCGAGCGACACGGGGGCCGCGCCGTTCAGATCGGCCACGGTCGCGGTCGTCTGGCGAGCCCGCGACGGCTCGACCCAGCAAACGGTGCTGGCCTCGGCGCTCACCGATCAGGACCCGGCCTTCTCGGGCGCGCTGACGCTCGTCGCCAGCGCGCAAGCCGGCGCGGCGGGCCGATCCAGTGCCATCCCGCCGGGCGTGCACATCGTCGACGACCGGCGCAGCGCTTTCAAGCCCACGCCCGGCGCCACCGTCGCCTTCGTGGTCGACAACGCCAGCGCGCGGGTGGTCGAGCAATGCACCGATGTGCCGGCCGACGTGCGCAGCGCAGACCTCGGGGCCGAGCACCTGACGCACTGCGCCGAGTTCAAGGCGCTGCTGCTCAGTGGTGTGGTGCGCTTTTCAGGCAGCAACCCGCCGGATGCGCTGGCCGCCAACGACACGCCGCTCGCGTTGGCGCTGTCGGTCGGGCTGGCGGGCATGCTGTCGCCGGCTTCGCCGTGGTGCCACGCCGAAGCGCGCAAGACGGTGGTCTACCGCGCGTCCGATGGCGTGCACCGAGAAGCGGTCGCCCTCGAGGCCACGCCGGCCAGCCTCGCGGCGACCGACTGGCAAGACACCGGCGAGCGCCACACCGCCTACCGCTGCGTCGTGGCCGCCGCCGGCGACCCGCCGCGCTGGTCGGGCCAGAGCATCGTGGTGCCGCTGGGCTGGGAGATCGGCAACGCCCCCGCGCAGCGCAAGGTGTGCCGCTATGTCGCCGACAACGACAGCAGCGGCGCCATCGACCGCAACGACGAACACCCGTCGGTCTACCGCCAGGTCGATGGGGCGCTGCTGCAGCAGAACTTTCTGGTGATCCGCGGCGATCTGGCCTGCCCGCAGCCCGCTGCCGCGACAATCGATTCAACCGCGCCAGGCACCCCCGCCGGCGTGGCGACGGTTCAGCATCAGCCCTGACTCGCGAGCCCGACTCCGATGACCACCCCACCGAACCCCGCCGACCTCGCCGCGCACCCGCACCACCGGTGGATGCGCGAAGCACTGGCGCTGGCCGAACAGGCCATCGGTCTGAGCGAACCCAATCCGCGCGTGGGCTGCCTGATCGTGGCCGATGACGGCACCGTGCTCGGGCGCGGCCACACGCAGCAAGCCGGCGGACCACACGCTGAAGTGATGGCGCTGCGCGATGCCGCCGCGCACGGTCATCCGGTGCGCGGCGCCACGGTCATCGTCACGCTCGAGCCTTGCGCCCACCACGGCCGCACGCCGCCGTGCTGCGATGCGCTGGCGCAAGCCGGCGTGGGCCGCGTGGTGATGGCGCTCGAGGACCCGAACCCGCTGGTGGCCGGCCAGGGCGCAGCGCGTTTGCGCGCGGCGGGCATCGAGGTGATCGCCGGCATCGAAGCCGACGCCGCGCGCGAACTCAACATCGGCTTTTTCTCGCGCATGCAGCGCCAGCGGCCCTGGGTGCGGCTGAAGGTGGCGGCCTCGCTCGACGGGCGCACCGCGCTGCCCGACGGCACGAGCCAATGGATCACCGGCGAGGCCGCGCGCACCGACGGCCACGCCTGGCGCCGCCGCGCCGGCGCGCTGCTCACCGGAGTGGGCACGCTGGTCCATGACGACCCGCGGCTCGATGTGCGGCTGGTGGCCACCGCGCGCCAACCGCTGCGCGTGGTGCTCGACTCGAACCTCGCCGCACCGCTGGGTGCGCGCGTGTTCCAGAGCGCGGGCTCGGCGCTGGTGTACGCGGCGCAGCCCGATGCCGAACGGCTTGCCACTTTCACGGCGCATGGCATTGAAGTGGTGCAGGCCGCCGGTGCCCACGGCCGCGTCGATCTGGCCGCGGTGCTGGCCGATCTGGCGCAGCGCGGCATCAACGAACTGCACGTGGAAGCCGGCGCTCAACTTAATGGCGCCCTCGTGCGCGAGCGGCTGGTCGACGAATACCTGATCTACCTGGCGCCCAAGCTGCTGGGGCCGGGCCTCGACATGGCCGCCTTCGGCCCGCTGGCCGAGCTGTCGCAGGCGGCCGAGCTGCGCTTTCACCGCATCGAGCGCGTCGGCGACGACCTGCGCATCCTGGCGCGCCCCGCCGCCTGACACCCAACGGACCATCGACCCATGTTCACCGGAATCATCACGGGCCTCGGCCACATCACTGACGTGCGCGCGCTGGGCGGCGACGCCTCGCATGGCAAGCGACTGACCCTCGCCACGCCCGCGGGCTACCTCGACGACGTGGGTCTGGGCGACAGCATCGCCATCAACGGCGCGTGCATGACCGTCACCTCGTTCGACGCCACGCGCGGCACGTTCACCATCGACGTGTCGGCTGAAAGCCTGGACAAGACCGCCGGTCTGGCCACGCTCGGGCCCGTCAACCTCGAAAAAGCCTTGCGCGCCAACGACCGCCTGGGCGGCCACCTGGTCAGCGGCCATGTCGACGGCATCGGCACGGTGAGGGTGTTCGAAGCGACCGGCGAGTCGTGGACCTTGCGCATCGACGTGCCGCCCGCGCTGGCGCGCTTCCTGGCCTACAAGGGTTCGATCACGGTCAATGGCGTGAGCCTGACCGTCAACCGCGTGGCCGATCACGCCGGCGGCTGCGAGATCAGCATCAACCTGATTCCGCACACGATCGACAACACGGCGCTCGGGCGCCTGCAGCCCGGGGTGGCGGTCAACCTCGAGATCGACCTGATCGCGCGCTACGTCGAGCGCATGCTCTCGGCGCCAGCCCCCGCGCCCGCCTGAACACCCGCCGCAAGACGGCCGCCTGGACGCCGGGTGCGGCAGCACCCGCCACCTACAATCCGTCGATGGCGATTTCCCCTATTCCCGAGCTGCTGACCGAGTTGGCAGCCGGACGCATGGTCATCCTCGTGGACGAGGAAGACCGAGAAAACGAAGGCGATCTGGTGGTCGCAGCCGACCACGTGACGGCCGACACCATCAACTTCATGGCGCGCTTCGGCCGCGGCCTGATCTGCCTGACGCTGACGCGTGAGCGCTGCGAGCGGCTGCAGCTGCCGCCCATGGCGCTCAAGAACGGCGCGCAGCACGGCACCGCGTTCACCGTGTCGATCGAAGCCGCGGTGGGCGTGACCACCGGCATCTCGGCGGCCGACCGCGCGCGCACCGTGCAAGCCGCCGTGGCGCGCGACGCCACGCCGGCCGATCTGGTGCAACCCGGCCACATCTTTCCGCTGCAAGCGCAAGACGGCGGCGTGCTGATGCGCGCCGGCCACACCGAAGCCGGCTGCGACCTGTCGGCGATGGCCGGCCTGTCGCCCGCCGCGGTGATCTGCGAAATCATGAACGACGACGGGACGATGGCGCGGCTGCCCGACCTCGAGGTGTTCGCCCAGCAGCACGGCTTGAAGATCGGCACCATCGCCGACCTGATCGAATACCGCAGCCGCAACGAAACGCTCATCGAGCGCATCGGCCAGCGCGTGCTCAAGACCGAATACGGCGAGTTCGACTGCATCTCGTACAGCGACCGCACCGGCGGGCTGCACATGGCGCTCACGCGCGGCCACTGGACCGCGCGCGACGAGGTGCTGGTGCGCGTGCACGAGCCGCTGTCGGTGATGGACCTGCTCGACACCGGCAACTGCCGCCACTCGTGGCCGCTGCCGCGCGCGCTGACCCGGCTGCACGCCAGCGAGCGTGGCATCGCCGTGCTGCTCAACTGCGGCGAGGGCACGCCTGCGCTGCTCGAGAAATTCCAGCCGCAAGACGATCTGGCCGCGCGCCGCGCGCCCCCGATGGACTTGCGCACCTACGGCATCGGCGCGCAGATCCTGCGCGACATGGGCGTGGCCAGAATGAAACTGCTCGGCAGTCCCAGGCGGATGCCGAGCATGGTGGGCTACGGGCTCGAAGTGACCGGCTTCCTCGCCGCAGACGCTTCGCAAGGCACCGACTGATGAACCAACCCCCAAGGACTTCCCATGCAAGGTGCTGACACCGGCCACCCGGCCCCCCTCGACGGCGCAGACTTCTGCATCGGCATCGTGCAGGCGCGCTTCAACGCGCCCATCACCAACCGCATGGCCGAAGCGTGCATCGCCGAGTTGAAGGCGCTGGGCGTGGACGCCGAGTCGATCGAGCACGTGACCGTGCCCGGCGCGCTGGAAATTCCGGTGGCGCTGATGGCCATGGCCGACAGCGCCAACTACGACGCGCTGATCGCGCTGGGCTGCGTGATCCGCGGTGACACGTATCACTTCGAGTTGGTCGCCAATGAAAGCGGCTCGGGCGTCAGCCGCGTGTCGCTCGACCACGTGCTGCCGGTGGCCAACGCCATCCTCACCGTGGACGACGAAGCGCAGGCCTGGGCCCGCGCCGAAGAAAAGAGCCGCGACGCCGCACGCGTGGCCGTTGAAATGGCTCATTTGATGGACAAGCTCTCGTGATCGACACCGAATTGCCAGCCACCACCGAAGCGCCCGGCGCCGACGCCGCACCGCCCAAGCCCGCGCCCAAGTCGTCCAAGACCTCGCAGAAGTCGCTGCGCCGGCGCTCGCGCGAACTGGCGCTGCAAGGCCTGTACGAGTGGCTGCTGTCGCGCGAAAAGACGTCGGTGATCAGCGCCCACATGCGTGAACAGGTCAACTTCGATCCCTGCGATGCAGAGCACTTCGACGCGCTGCTCAGTGGCTGCATCGCCGAGTCCGAAAGCATCGATGTCGCGCTCGCACGCCACGTCGACCGCAAGCTCAGCGAGCTGTCGCCGGTCGAGCACGGCGTGCTGATGATCGGCGTGTACGAGCTCACGCACTGCATCGACATCCCCTACCGCGTGGTCATCAACGAAGCGGTCGAGCTCGCCAAGAGCTTCGGCGGCACCGACGGCCACAAGTTCGTCAACGGCGTGATCGACAAGACCGCGGCCGACTTGCGCGCCGTCGAAGTCGAGGCTGCGCGCGCAGCCCGGCGCTGAGCCGGGGTGTCGGGCCAGACCCTGATCGGCGCGGTGATCTGCCTGCACGCATGACGCCACGCGACTTCGACATCGGGCTGCGCGTCTACTGGGAAGACACCGACGCCGGCGGCGTGGTGTTCTTCGCCAACTACCTGAAATTCTTCGAGCGCGCGCGCACCGAATGGCTGCGCTCGCTGGGCTTCAGCCAGGAACGCATGCGCGTGGACGATGCGGCGGCCTTCGTCGTCAGCGAAACCTCCGTGCGCTACTTGCGCCCGGCGCGACTCGACGACTGGCTCACCGTCACCGTGCGCCTGGCCGTGGTGGCGCGAGCGTCCATCACCATCGAGCAGCAGGCCTGGCGCGGTGATGAGCTGCTCGCCGAAGGCAGCATCCGCATCGCCTGCGTCGACACCGCCAGGTTCGCGCTGCGGCGCATTCCGGCCGGCATCACCAACGCCCTTACACAGACCTCACCCCGGTGACCCCATGAACCAAGACATGTCGATCCTCAGCCTCGTGCTGCACGCCAGCCTGGTGGTGCAACTCGTGATGGCCGGCCTTTTGATCACCTCGCTGACCAGCTGGTCGGTGATCTTCAGCAAGCTGTTCGGCTTGCGCCGCGTGCGCAGCCAGAACGAGAACTTCGAGCGCGAGTTCTGGGCCGGCAAGAACCTCAACGACCTGTACGACGAGGCCGCCAGGCACGCCGACACGTCCGCGCCGATGGAGCGCTTGTTCGCCTCGGGCATGCGCGAATTCATGAAGCTGCGCGAGCGCCGCGTCGCCGATTCGGGCGCGCTGCTCGACGGCGCACGCCGCGCCATGCGCGCGAGCTTCCAGCGCGAGCTCGACACCATCGAATCGAACCTGTCGTTCCTGGCGTCGGTGGGCTCGGTGTCGCCCTACGTGGGGCTGTTCGGCACGGTGTGGGGAATCATGCATGCCTTCATCGGGCTGGCCACGCTGACGCAGGTGTCGCTGGCCTCGGTGGCGCCGGGCATCGCCGAAGCGCTGGTGGCCACCGCCATCGGCCTGTTTGCGGCGATCCCCGCGGTGATCGCCTACAACCGCTTCGCCCGCGACATCGACCGCATCGCCATGCAGATGGAGACCTTCATCGAGGAGTTCTCCAACATCTTGCAGCGCAACGTCGGCCAGACCGCCGCCGTGGCCGGAGCGCACTGAGATGCCGGCCGTCAGCCATCGCGGTGGCGGGCGCCGCCGCACCATCAACGAGATCAACATGGTGCCGTTCATCGACGTGATGCTGGTGCTGCTGATCATCTTCATGGTGAGCGCGCCGCTGATCACCACCGGCGTGGTCGATCTGCCCAGCGTGGGCAAGAGCAAGCAGCGCCCCGAGCACGTGGTCGAACTGATCATCAAGAGCGACGCAGTGTTTCGCATCAAGCTCGACGGCCAGGAAGACGGCGTGGTGGTGCCGCTGAACAAGATCGCCGAGCGCGTGCGCGAGCTGCAGGCGGGCGATGCCAACACGCCGGTGGTGATCTCGGCCGACCGCAACGTCAAGTACGAAGCCGTGGTCAAGCTGATGGACACGCTGCAGCACGCCGGTGTGCAGCGCGTGGGCCTGTCGGTGAAGAACGGCGGCTGAGGCGCGCGCCATCACCCCGGCGATGACGATGAGCGCCCGCGCCACCCTCGAACGCGACGCGTTCAGGCCGCACGCGCCGGATGCGTTCGGCCGTGGGCTGGCGTTCGCGGTGGCCGCGCACTTGCTGCTGGTCGTGGCGCTGTCGGTGGGTGTGAGCTGGCATGTGAGCCCGCCCGAAGGCATCGAAGCCGAGCTGTGGGCCTCGGTGCCGCAAATGGCCGCACCGCGACCGGCCGAGCCCGAACCCCCGCCGCCACCGCCACCCGCCCCCGAACCCAAGATCGAGCCGCCGCCCGAGCCGGTCCAGGCCGCCCCCGTGGTGGCGCCCGAACCCGACGCGCAGATCGCCATCGAAAAGGCCAAACGCAAGAAGGAACTGGCCAAGCAAGCCGCGAAGCAGGCCGCCAAGGAAGCCGCCGCACGCGAGGCTGAAAAGCTCGCCGAGCAAAAGCGCAAGGACGAGGCCGCCGACAAGCGCCGCGCCGAGCTCGACAAGAAAAAGCGCGACGAGGCGCAAACCGCCGCCCTGGCCGCCGCGCGCGACAAGCAGATGCAGCGGCTGGCCGGGCTGGCTGGCGCCACCGGCGCGCCCACGGCCACCGGCAGCGCGCTGCAAAGCGCCGGGCCGAGCGCCGATTACCTGGGTCGCATCAAGGGCCGCATCCGCCCGAACGTGTCGTTCCCCGACACCCTGCCGGGCAACCCCGCCGTCGAAATCGACATCCGGCTGGCGCCTGACGGGCGCATCATGTCCAGCCGCATCGTCAAGCGCAGTGGTGTGCCCGAATGGGACGAGGCTGTCTTGCGTGCCATTGAGCGCACCGAGGTGTTGCCGCGCGACGAAAACGGTAAGGTGCCACCTGGCATGACCATCGTGTACCGGCCGCGCGACTGAGCCGGCCACCTCAACGGGAGCCCTTCGATGCTGGAATCGCTGCGTTCTTCCCTGGCCTTGCTGATCGACGCCGGCGCCACGCGCATCGAGCTGGCCGCCACCGAATTCGACGAAGAGCGGTTGCGCCTGATCGGGCTGTTGATCTCGACCATCGCCACGCTGCTGCTGCTGGGCATCACGGTGCTGCTGTTGGCCACCTTCGTGATCGTGCTGCTGTGGGACAGCCACCGTCTGCTCGCCATCGGCAGCGTGGCAGTGGCTTCGGCGATCGCCACGCTGGTCAGCGCCCGGCGCTGGCATGAGCGGCTGGTCAACCGGCCGCCCTTCATGGCGGCCACCGTGGCCGAGTTGCAACGCGACGCGGACTCGCTGCGAGCGCAGCCGGCCAGCGAATGAAGCTTGATGAGCGCCTGAGGTTGCTCGAGCGCAGGCGCCAACATCTGGTGGCGCGCGCCGCGAGTCAGCGCGAGTCGCTGCAAGCCCGATGTCAGGCGATCGCAGCACCGCTGCAAGCCGCCGGCGGGTGGGTCGAGCGCTGGCGCAGCTGGCTGGCACCGGCCGCGCTGATCGGCGCCCCCTTGGGCGTGCTGCTGGGGCGGCGTGTGCGGCTCGGTCGCATCGTGCGACTGGCGCTGGCGGTCTGGCCGCTGCTGAGTTCGCTGCGCCATGAGATCAAACGTCGGGGAAAACCTGAAAAACCCTGATATGCGTGTACAACCCACTGCAGATCAGGGCACCAACGCGTCCTTTTTGCGGCAAATATCACGCTGAGGGTTCGTCACTCGTGCAGGGGCGTGGGTTCGCCTCGGGCCACGCGCCATTCCCGACGATCGACACCGACTATTTCTCGTGGCCAACATGACGACATCATCCAAGCGCAGCAACCGCGATCGCACTGACGAGGCGGCCGCCGTCGACCTGACCGACCCGGCCGTGCCTGAAGACACCGAGCACAACGCCCCGGCGTTTTGCTGGCCGGCGCCGCCGTTTGCGATCTATCCGATGGCCGAGCCGCAGTCGGGCCCGCTGCCTTGCACCATCGTCGGTCTCAACGACAAGCACATGCAAGGCCACGTGAGTTCGTTCCTGCCCGACCGGCGTTCCGCCTGGGTGCAACTGCCGCCCTCGCGCTCCGAATTGCTGCTGCGCTTCGAGCAGTTCCGCTCGCTGACGCTGACCACGACATTGGCGCCTCAGCCCCTGGAAGACGGTGAGCCCAACGGGCTGGCGCTGTCGCCCGGCAAGCCCACGACCTTCAAGCTGGTCTGGAAACAAGGCGGCGAGTGGTCCGGCTCGACCGTTGGCCACATCGAAACGCCGTACGGCCTGTTCCTGTTCCAGCCCGAGGGCGACTCGGGCGAGGTGTTGCGTACCTTTGTGCCCAGCGGCGCATTCGCATCGTTTGACATCGGCCAGCGCATCGGCGAAGTGCTGATCGAGCAAAAGTCCGCCACGCCGCTTCAGGTCGAGCGCGCAGCCGAGCAGCAGCGCCACATGCGCGAGAAACGGCTGGGCGACATCCTGGTGTCGCGCAACATCGTCACGCCCGGGCAGCTGGTCAGCGCGCTCGATCAGCAGTCGCGCATGCCCATGGTGCGCATCGGCGAGGCGCTGATGTCGCTGGGCCTGATCGACATCAACGACTTGCAGGCCGCGCTGCGCCAGCAGGAAATCGACCGCGGCGTGCCGCTGGGCGAGATCCTGGTGCGCAGCGGGGTGGTCACGCGGCCCGACCTGCAAGTGGCGATGGCCCGCAAGATGGGCTACCCGCTGGTCGACGTGGATGCATTCCCGGTCGAGGCCGAGGCGCTGCGCAAGCTGCCCTACGCCGTGGCCATGCGGCTGCGCATGCTGCCGCTGCTGGTTCATGAGGGCCGCCTGGTCGTGGCGCTGGACGACCCCGCACGCCGCCGCGAGGCGGTCGACGAGGCCGAGTTCTCGGCGCAGATGAAGGTGCTGCCGGTGCTCGGGCAGTCCCGCTCGATGGACGAGCGCACGCACGCGGCCTACGACCAGATCGGCGCGGCCACCGGACCGCGCGCGACCCCGCAAGATCGATCCGAAGACGATACGCTGCCGGCGTTCGGCACCGACCAACTGGTCGAGAGCCTCGAGCGCGAGAACGAAGACACATCGCACGAAGACAAGCCCATCGAGCAGTCGGACAACTCGCTGGTGCGGCTGATCAACAACATGATCGTCGAGGCGCACCGTGAGGGCGTGTCCGACATCCACATCGAAAGCTACCCGGGGCGCGAGAAGATCCGCATCCGCTTTCGCAAGGACGGCGCCTTGCGCACCTACCTCGAGCTGCCGCCCACCTACCGCAGCGCGCTGGTGGCCCGCCTGAAGATCATGTGCGACCTCGACATCTCCGAGCGCCGCAAGCCGCAAGACGGCAAGATCAACTTCGCCAAGTTCATGCCGCAGCACCGCATCGAACTGCGCGTGGCGACCATCCCCACCCACAGCAACCTCGAAGACGTGGTGATGCGCATCCTGACGTCGGCCAAGCCGATGCCACTCGACCGCATCGGTCTGACCGAGCACAACTTCCAGCAGCTCACGCGCGCCATCCAGCGCCCCTACGGCCTGGTGCTGTGCGTGGGGCCGACCGGCTCGGGCAAGACGACCACGCTGCACTCGGCGCTGAGCTACATCAACGTGCCCGAGCGCAAGATCTGGACGGCCGAAGACCCGATCGAGATCACGCAGGCCGGACTGCGCCAGGTGCAGATCAACCCGCGGATCGACTGGACCTTTGCCAAGGCGCTGCGCGCGTTCCTGCGCGCCGACCCGGACGTGATCATGGTCGGCGAAATCCGCGACCAGGACACTTCGCACATGGCCGTCGAGGCCTCGCTCACCGGCCACCTGGTGCTGTCCACGCTGCACACCAACAGCGCGCCCGAGACCGTGACGCGATTGCTCGACATGGGCATGGACCCGTTCAACTTCGCCGACGCGCTGCTCGTCGTGCTGGCGCAGCGCCTGGTGCGCCGCCTGTGCACGGCCTGCCTCACCAGCCGGCCGGCCACCGAAGAAGAAATCGAGGAGCTGCTGGCCGACTACCTGCACACCAGCCCGAAGGACAACCCGCTGTTCACCCGCGAGGCGCTGCGCGCGGACTGGACCGAACGCTTTGGCGATTCGGGCCGGCTGATGCACCACTCGAGCAGCGGGTGCGCCACGTGCAACCAGACCGGTCAGCGTGGCCGCGCCGGCCTGCACGAGTTGCTCACGGTGTCGCCCGGGATTCGCCGCATGATCCAGACGGGCTCACGTGCCGAGGAGTTGCAGCGCGTGGCCATGAGCGAAGGCATGCGCACGCTGCGCCAGGACGGCATCGAAAAGGTGCTGCAAGGCATCACCTCGCTCGAGGAAGTGCGCGCCAGCAGCAATCTCTGACCGCGCCGCAGCGTTGAACGCTGTGGCGGATCAGCGCGGCGGCGCCACAGCGCGCGGCGCGCTGCGGTGCAGCGTGACGGTGTGCAGCGCCGGTGCGGCGCGGGCGCGCAGCTGGCCGCAACCGCCGTCGATGTCCTGCCCGGCCGACTGGCGCAACTTGGTCAGCACGCCGCGCTGATGCAATGAGCGTGCGATGTGCGCCGAGCGCTCGTCGGCCGGCCGCGCAAAACCCAGCCCGTCGACCGCGTTGTACGGAATCATGTTCATGATGGCGCGCTTGCCCGCGAGCAGCCTCACGATGCCATCGAGCTCGTCGTCGCCGTCGTTGATGCCGGCCAGCAGCGTCCACTGGTACTGCACCGGGTAGCCGGTGGCCAGCGCGTAACGCTCGGCGAGTTCCACCAGTTCTTCGGGGTCGATCAGCGGCGCGCGCGGCAGCAGCTCGGCGCGCAGCGCGGCCTTGGTGGTGTGCAGCGACAACGCCAGCGCGGGCTTGACCGGCGCGGCGGCCAGTTGCTCGAAGGCGCGCCGGTCGCCCACCGTCGAAAACACCAGGCTCTTGTGGCCGATGCCGCCTTCATGGCCGAGCAGCGTGATCGCCTCCATCACGTTGTCGAGGTTGTGCGCGGGCTCGCCCATGCCCATGAACACCACCTTCTTGACCACGCGCAGCCGCCGCGCCAGCGCCACTTGCGCGACGATCTCGGCGCTGCCCAGCTGGCGCAGCAAGCCGCTCTGGCCGGTCATGCAAAACACGCAACCCACCGCGCAGCCGACCTGCGTCGACACGCACAGGCCGTCGCGCGGCAGCAGCACCGATTCGACCGTCTGGCCATCGTGCAGCCCGACCAGCAAGCGCGCCGAACCATCATCGGCCGGGTGCTCGGAAATCAGCCTCGCCAGCCCATTCAGATCGGCCTCGAGCGCCGGCAGCTCGGTGCGCACCGACAGCGGCAGAAAGTCTTGCGGCTTGCGCCGCGGGCTGTCTTGCGCCAAGGCCTGCGACCACAGCCGCAGCACGCGGTGTTCGTGACACGGCAAGGCGCCGTGATCGCGCAGTCGCTGGCGCAGCTGGGTCAGTCGCATGGGATCACCGGCCGGGACATCGACGTCAAGCGGCCACCTCGCCGCGCGCTGCATCCTGCCCGCGCGCGATGTCCACCCGGGTCAGCAGCAGCAAGCCGCCGACGAAAAACAGCCCCGTGGCGGCCATGGCCAGGCGCTGGTTGCCGTCGGTCGCCCAGGTGACCGCGCCGTAGGTGAGCAGCCCCAGCACAGCCGAGGCGCGAATGGCGAAGGTCCACAGGCCGAAGAATTCGGCGCGGTGGGCCAGCGGGCTGAACTGCGCGACCATCGCACGACCGGCCGACTGGCTCGACCCCATGCACAGCCCGGCAAGCAGCGCGGCACACCAGAACAGACCCGGCCCGGTGGCCGCCACCGCCAGCACCGTCATGACGATCCAGCCGACCAGCGTGACGGCCAGCGCCGGCTTGTGGCCCACGCGGTCTTGCCAGTAGCCAAAGCCGAAAGCCCCGCCGGCCGCGGCGATGTTGACCAGAAAGATCAGCGCCATGGTGTCGGCCTGCTTGAAGCCCAGCGCCTGCTCGGCGTACACCGCGGCCAGCGCCACCACCACCGAGATGCCGGCCTGGTAGCACGCACCGCACAGCAGCAGCCATGAGAAATCACGGTAGCTGCGCGCCAGCCGCCAGCTGTGCGCCAGCCGCACGAGCGAGGCATCGGCCTCGTCGGCCACGGCGGTGGCGGCACGTGCGCCCGTGGCCGCCCGCTCGGCCTGCGGCACCGCGCGCTCGCGCAGCAGCACGAAGGTGCCCAGCGAGGCCACCGCGTACAGGCCCGCGGTGATCAGCATGGTGACCGGCACGAACGAGGTGGCCGGCTCGCCGCGGGCCTGCGCGCCCAGCACATAGGCCAGGCTCAGCCCGAGCGCCAGCATGCCGCCGAGGTAGCCAAAGCTCCAGCCCCAGCCCGACACGCGGCCCAGCGATTCGGGGCGCGCCAGCTCGGGCAAAAACGCGGCGATCAACGCCTCGCCGTAGGTGTAGGCCACGTTGGACACGATCACCGCCAGCACGGCCAGCCACAGGTCGCCGCGGCCGGCTTCGGCCAGCGCCGCGGTGGCCACCACACAGGCCACGGTGCAAAACCCGAGCAGCCGCTTCTTGGCCGCGTAGCGGTCGGCGTGGGCGCCGAGCGCCGGCAGCGTCAGCATGGCGATCAGGCTCGACGCGGCAACCGCCAGCGTCCACGCCAGCGTGCCCCAGGCCGCGCCGTCGGCCACCACGCTCACGAAGTAGGCGTTGAACACCGCCGTCAGGACGACGGTGGTGTAGCCCGAGTTGGCGAAGTCATACAGCGCCCAGCCGAACACCTCGCGCTTGAGCACGCCGTCGTTGAGCAGTTGCCCGTGGCGCGGATCGGCGCTGTGCATGGGGTGCGACACGCGGCTCAGCGGTCGTGATCGCCGGTGGGCGACAGGCTCGCCAGCACCTTGTCGACACGCTTGCCGTCGAGGTCGACCACCTCGAAGCGCCAGCCTTCCCACTCGACGCTGTCGGTGATCTCGGGCAGGCGGCCCAGCAGCAGCATGATCATGCCGGCCAGGGTGTTGTAGCGGCCACGGTCTTCTTCGGGCAGCTCTTTCAGATCGAGCCGGTCTTTCAGCTCGGGCACCGGGATCAGCCCGTCGAACAGCCAGCTGCCGTCTTCGCGGCGCACCGCCCAGGAGTCGCCATCGCTCGGCGTGGTGAACTCCCCGGTGATGGCCTCGAGCACGTCGCGCACGGTGATCATGCCCTGCACCTCGCCGTACTCGTCGACCACGAACACCAGCTGCGTGCTCGACGCGCGGAACTGGTCGAGCAGCTCCATGCCCGACAAGGTCTCGGGCACGAACACCGCCGCTTGCAGCCGCTCGGTCACCTCGAGCGCGCCGCCGCCCATCACCTGCTGCAGCAGGCTTTGCGCCGACACCACACCCACCACATCGTCGAGTCCGCCGCGGCACACCGGGTAGCGCGAGTGCTCGTCGCCCGAGATGATCCTGAGCACGTCTTCGGGTCGGCCGGCCGCGTCGAGCCAGACGATGTCGGTGCGCGGAATCATCATCGAGCCGACCTGCCGGTCATCGAGGCGGAACACGTTGCGCACCATCTGGTGCTCCTGCGCCTCGATCACGCCGGCGTCCAGGCCTTCTTCCAGGCTGGCGGCGATTTCCTCTTCGGTCACGCTGCGATTGGGGCCGCCGCGTATGCCCATCAGGCGCAGCGTGCTCTCGGTGCAAAACGACAGCATCCACACGAACGGACGGGTGGCCGTGGACAGCCAGTTCATCGGCTGCGCCACCAGACGGGCCACCGACTCGGGGTACATCTGGCCCAGGCGCTTGGGCACCAGCTCGCCAAAGATGATGGTCAGCACGGTGATCAGTGCCACCACCATGGCCGTGGCGCTGACGTGTGCCGCCCGGTCGTGCAGGCCCAAGGTGTTTTGCAGCCACACCGAAAACGGTTCGGAAAACGCCGCATCGCCCACGATGCCGTTCAGGACGCCGATCGAGGTGATGCCGATCTGCACGGTCGACAAGAACTTGGTCGGGTCCACGTGCAGCTCCATGGCCGCCAGGGCGCCGGCATCGCCGGTTTCCACCATCACCTGGAGCCGCGCCTTGCGGCTGGCCGTGAGCGCCATCTCGGACATGGCGAACAAGGCGTTGAGCACGATCAGGAAAAACAGAAGGGCAACGTCCATGCAAGGCGTGTGGGGAGCGGGGGCGGGCCAGCGTAGCAGAATCAATCGATGGTCTATCTGATTGGCGATGTGCAAGGCTGCTGCGGCGCGCTGCAGCGGCTGCTCGACGCGGTGGACTTTTCACCGTCGCGCGACCGCGTGATCGTGCTCGGCGATCTGGTCAACCGCGGCCCCGACAGCCTGGGCACGCTGCGCTTGCTGCGCGGTCTGGGCGATGCGGCGAGCTGCCTGCTCGGCAACCACGATTTGCACCTGCTGGCGGCGGCACACGGCGTGCGCAAGCTGCACCGCAGCGACACGCTGGACGACATCCTGAATGCGCCCGACCGCGAGGTCTGGATCGACTGGATACGCCAGCGGCGCCTTGCGCTGCACGAGCACGGCTGGCTGATGGTGCACGCCGGCGTGCCGCCCGCGTGGACGCTTCAAACCACGCTGCAGCTGGCCGGCGAGGTCGAGCAGCAACTGCGAGGCCCCGATCTGCACGGCTTCCTGAGCGTGATGTACGGCAACCAGCCCGCACGCTGGGACGACACGCTGGGCGGCCACGACCGGCTGCGCTTTGCGGTCAACGCGCTCACGCGGGCGCGCTTCGTGGCCGCCGACGGCACGCTCGACTTCGAAACGAAAGAAGGCGCTGCCGGCGCCCCGCCCGGCCTGGTGCCGTGGTTCGATCACCCCGAGCGCCGCACCGCCGGCGTGCCGATGGCGTTTGGCCACTGGTCCACGCTCGGCCTGATCCACCGCCCCGACCTGCTCGCGCTGGACACCGGCTGCGTGTGGGGCGGGCGGCTCAGCGCCGCACGGCTCGATGGCGCGGGCGGCGCCGAGATCATCCAGGTCGATTGCGAACAGGCGCAGCGGCCCGGCTGATCCGCCGCGGTGCCGCCGCAGGCGCTGGCACCGCATTTGGCGAGCGCACAGGTGCCGCGCTTGATGCCGATCATGGCGGCCACGGGCGATGTGCCTACAGTGCACAGGGCTTGGCGCACCGACGGCGATGCCCCAGCCTGATCAGTCACTGGAGCCGACATGCCGCACCCCTCAGACACCCTGGGCCACCGCTCGCACACGCGGGTGTGTGACTTGCCGGCGTGCGGTTGCCCGCAGCGGCCCGGGTTTCGGTGCGCGGCCTGATGGCCAGCGACACGATCACGGCACCGGAACTGGTCTGCCCCGCCGGCTCGCTGCGCGCGCTGCAAGCCGCGGTGAACGCGGGCGCCAACGCGGTCTACCTGGGGCTCAAAGACGCCACCAACGCACGCAACTTCGCGGGCCTGAACTTCGATGACGCGCAGGTGCGCGAAGGCGTGGCCTACGCCCATGCGCGCGGCGTGCGGGTGCTGATGGCGCTGAACACCTACGCCGATGCGCGCGACCCGACTCCGTGGCAGCGGGCGGTGGACCGAGCGGCAGCGCTGGGCGCCGACGCGCTGATCGTGGCCGACACCGCGGTGATGGCCTACTGCCGCGACCACCATCCCGAATTGCGACTGCACTTGTCGGTGCAGGCCTCGGCCACCAGCCACGCGGCGATCGAGTTCTACCGCAGCCGCTACGGCATCCAGCGCGCCGTGCTGCCCCGGGTGCTGACGCTGCAGCAGGTGGGCCACGTGATCCGCAACACCGAGGTCGACATCGAGGTCTTCGGCTTCGGCAGCCTGTGCGTGATGGTCGAGGGGCGCTGCATCCTGTCGTCCTACGCCACCGGGCAGTCGCCCAACACCGCCGGCGTCTGCTCGCCGCCGTCGGCCGTGCGCTGGCAAGACAGCGCCAGCGGTGTGCAGGTGCGCCTGGGCGGCGTGCTGATCGACAGCTATGCCCCCGACGAGCCACGCGGCTACCCCACGCTGTGCAAGGGCCGCTACCGGGTCGAGGGCGAGCGTGACTACGCGGTCGAGGAACCCACGAGCCTGAACACGCTGGCCATCCTGCCCGAGCTGATCGGCATGGGCGTCAAGGCGATCAAGATCGAGGGACGCCAGCGCAGCGCGGCCTATGTCGAGCAGGTCACCGACGTGTGGCGCCGGGCGATCGATCACGCCTGCGCTGCGGCCGGCCGCTACAGCGTGCAGCCCGAATGGACGGCCACGCTGGCGCGCCACGCCGAAGGCCAGCAGCACACGCTGGGCGCCTACAACCGGCCATGGCGATGACGACACCCGACACCGCTGCGCGCATGGCGCTGACCGTGGGCCCGGTCCTGTACCACTGGTCGCGCAACACCTTGATGCAGTTCTACGCCGACATGGCCGACAGCCCGGCCGACACCATCGTGCTGGGCGAAGCGGTGTGCGCGCGCCGGCGCGAACTGCGCATCGACGACTGGCTGGCGCTGGGCCGCGAACTGGTCGCCGCCGGCAAGGAAGTGGTGCTGGTGGCTCAGACACTGATCGAGACCGAGGCCGACCTGCGCCTGATCGAGCGCCAGGCCGAGCAGCCATGGTTCGCGGTCGAGGCCAACGACGCTTCGGCGCTGCAGTTGCTGGCGGGCAAGGTTCGCCTGGTGCTGGGGCCGCACCTGAACATCCACAGCCGCGCTGCGCTGCTCGAGCACGCCGACCTGGGTGCCACGCGCTGGGTGGCGCCGGTCGAGTTGTCGCTGGACACGCTGGCGCTGGTCAACCCGCCGCTCGATCCGGTGCGCACGCCCGAGGGCACGCCCATCGTCACCGAGGCCTGGGCCTTCGGGCGCTTGCCGCTGGCCTTCTCGGCACGCTGCTTCACCGCCCGTCACCACCACCTGCCCCGGGACGACTGCAACTTCCGCTGTCTGGCCGACCCCGACGGGCTGCTGCTGTCGTCCACCGAAGGCCAGCCCTTCCTGGTGCTCAACGGCACGCAAACGCAATCGGCCGGCGTGCACAACCTGCTCAACGCCGACAGCGCGCTGCGCGCAGCGGGCGTGACGCGGCTGCGCCTGTCGCCGTGCGCGCAAGGCTTCGGCCAGGTGCTGGATGATTTCAATGCGGTGATCAACGCGGGCGCACCAGCGCTCGCCCGCGACGCCGCCTGGTGCGCGCTGGGCGTTCCCGGACCTTTCATCAATGGCTATGCCCACCGCCAGCCCGGCATGAGTTGGAGCGACACATGAACCACACCATTCCCCTCGGCCTGCCGGCCTGGCTGGCACCGGCGCACCAGCGCGTGTGCGCCTGGGTCGAGCGACTGCCGACCACCCCGCCTTCGTTCGTCGCGGCGCGCTTGCTCGACCGCGTGCTGCTGCCGCGCCTGCCCGACGACGCGCGGCAGGCGATGACCGGCCGGTGCATCGAGTTGCACATCACCGACCTGGGCATCCGGTTGCGCCTGCAACTGGGTGCGCGTGGCTACGCGCCGGCGGCCGAGTCCGTCGAAACCGCTCTGCGCATCATGGCTCCGAGCGCCAGTTTCCTGCGGCTGGCGCGCGGTCAGGACGACCCCGATCAGCTGTTCTTCGAGCGCGCGCTGGTGATGGAAGGCGACACCGAACTGGGCCTGGTGCTGAAGAACACGCTGGACGCCATCGGCCCGCTGCTGCCCGAGTGGCTGCTGTTCCCGCGCGGGCGGCCGGCGCGCTGAACGCATGAACGGCGTCACGCGCGCAGTGCACACTCGCGCCCCATGATGAACGCACACAAGACCCTCGCCGCGCTCGCCCTGTGCGCGTGCGCCCTGATCGCCTCGACCACCCGCGCTGCCGACGCCTCAGGCGTCAAGGTCGACGTGCTCATGCAGTCGACCACCTCGTGGGACAGCGTGCCCTATCCGGCCTACCCCACCGGCCAGACCGAGCTGACGGTGCTGAGGATCACCATCGCGCCGCACACCACCTTGCCGTGGCACACCCACCCGATGCCCAACGCGGCCTATGTGCTGTCGGGCGAGCTGACGGTGGAAAAGGCCGACAGCGGCCTGAAGCGCCAACTGGTGGCCGGCGACGTGCTGCCCGAGACGGTCAACTCGACGCACCGCGGCTACACCGGCGAGCAGCCCGTGGTGCTGCTGGTGTTCTACGCCGGCGCCCAGCGCGTGCCGCTGTCGCGACCGGCCGACTGACGGCGCGCGCCACCCGGGTCGTGTAGACCGGAGCGGCCCAACCCCACCGATACAATTCGCGGCGTCTGGAAGCGTGGCCGAGCGGTTTAAGGCTGCAGTCTTGAAAACTGCCGTGGGGGTAACCCCACCGTGAGTTCGAATCTCACCGCTTCCACCAAAAGCCCCGTTCAGGGGCTACGTCTCAATGTGCTTCACGGTCGACTCACGATGTGGCACGAGGCCGCAGTTGATCCCGCACATCCATGGGGGTACAGACGGTGTGATGGGCCAACCGGCCTGTGACCTTGCCCCCGGAAAACGTCCCGCCTCGACCTATTTCACGGCAGCCGCGATCATGGTCACGTGCGATTTGTGGATGTCGCTTTCGATGCCACCTTTGATGGCATCGAACACCACCTGAATGTCGCCGATGGACGTGTGCGGCTGGAAGTTCAGAAATATCTCGATAAAGATGTCGGTGCCACAGGTGCGCGATCGAACCTTTTCGAACATTCCGTAAGTCTCGAAATGCTCGACCAGGTGTCGGTTGATGATGACCTGCAAAGGTTCGTCCAGGGACTGATCGACCATGTTGCCCAACGAGTGGCGAACCATGCCCCAGCCCACGTGGGCCGCAAACAGACCCAGCGCCACAGAAATCGTGACATCCAGGTAACGCACCCAGCCGGCGTTGAAGACCAGCGAACACGCCAGTGGCACCGAAACCCCGAGCGACGTCCAGCAGCTGATGAGGTGTATGTGCATTTGGGCGGCTGTTATCGGCGAATCGCCATGCGAAAGCTGCCGCTTGAACTGCCACCACAAACGCCCGCAAAGCCCGCTGATCACCCAGCACCCGATGAGGCCCCAGACAATGCCGCCGCCAGACACGGGCTGCGGATTGACCAGCGCGCGAAAAGCCTCGTACAGAACAAATGCCGCACCGCCGCCAGCCAGCAAGCCGATGAAAAGCGAAGCGATGGCCTCAAGCTTGCCCACGCCGTAATCAAGCAAGGCGCGATAGGTGCCCCGCTGCAGCCGCAACGTCACATAAGCCAGCACACAGGCGGCCAGATCCAGCGAGGCGTTCACCACATCGGCGATCAATGTCAGCGACGTGCTGGCGATGGCTGCAGCCAGACACCACATCACCGCGGACGCCGACACCCAGACTGCGGCGCGTGCCAGCTTTTCGTTGTCCATCGGCTTGATCATCACCGCGCCTCGGCTCGATAACCGGCAACGACCCACACCCGTGGCGCGCCATCATCGCGGCTGGATGCAACGACCTCAGGTTTCCAAGGTCTCCCGAAAATTCTATTGGGTGCAGTGGGCTGTTTTTATAGTTTTACCCTCGTGACAGGAGCAAGCCTGCACAGGCGCGGTGGCTGGATCAGCGACGCGACCACACCTTCGAAGCGCTCGACGATCACATCCCAGTCGAGCTCGCACGCGCTGCGCCGGGCCTGGGCGCCCAGGGTGCGGCGGCGTTCGGGGTGGGCGGCCAGATCAAGCGCGGCCTGCACGAAGGCGGGCTCGTCGTCGCACGGCGCGAGCAGGCCGTTGTCACCGTGGCGTATCAGTTGGGCGGCGGCGGCGTGGTCGTAGGCCACCACCGCCAGGCCGCTGGCCATGGCTTCGGTGGTGACGTTGCCGAAGGTCTCGGTCAGGCTGGGAAACAAGAACAGATCGGCCGAGGCGTAATGCGCGGCCAGCTGCTCGCCGTGGCGGTGGCCGGCAAAGAAGGCCGACGGGCACAGTGCGTGCAGCTCATCGCGCTGCGGGCCGTCGCCCACCCACACCAGACGTGCTCGCGGCTGCACGGCGCGGATCGCCTCGAAGGCGCGCAAGACGACGCCCAGGTTCTTCTCGGGCGCGAGACGCCCGACGCAGGTGACCACCAGGTCGTCGGGCTCCGCGCCCCAGCTGCGGCGCACGTCGTCGCTGCGCTGGTCGGGTGAAAAGCCGGCGGTGTCGACCCCGCGCGAGACCACGCTCAGGTTGCGCAGCCCGATGAGCTCGAGCTCGCGGCGCAGCGCGTCGGTGGGCACCATGGTGCGGCCGGTGCGGTTGTGGAACCAGCGCAGATAGGCCATCACCGGCCGGTTGAGCCAGCCGATTCGGTAGTAGCGGCTGTAGGCGTGAAAGTTGGTCCGGAAGTCCGAGCTGACCGGCAGCTTCAGGTAGGCAGCCGCGCTCAGCGCCGACCAGCCCAGCGGCCCTTCGGTGGCGATGTGGACGGCGTCGGGGCGCTGCTCGCCCCACAGCCGGATCAGCGCGCGGCGCGCCGGCAGCCCCATGCGCAGCGACGGGTAGTTGGGGATCGGCAGCCCGCGCATCAGCACCTCTTGAAAACGTGGGCTCGTGCGGGGCGCATCGGCCGGGTTCTGCCGCGGACGGATCAGTTGCACGTCGTGGCCGCGCCGGTGCAGGCCCTCGACCACGCGCGCCAGCGTGAGCGCCACGCCGTTGACCTCGGGCGGGTAGGTTTCGGTGACCACCGCCAGGCGCAGCGATGGCCGGTCCGCCACAGGGTGAGAGGCCGCGATGCTGGGCATGTCCGACAAATCCATCGCACCATGCTGCACGCCGATCGCAACAACTTGATGACAAGGCGCCACATTCGCCGCGGCACGGTGCGACCGTCACGCCGCTTTCACGCAAGGTCGTCAACATCGCCGGCGCGAGTCGCGCTTTGCAGCGCACCCGCCCTTCGACCACAACCACCAAGGCATGCCGTGAACCAATTTCTGCAAGCACTCGAAGAGCAGCGCTGGGACGACCACCGCTACTACCACCACAGCCGCATCAACCAGAGCCTGCACCTGCTGAGCGCGATCTGCTTCGTGATCTCTTACGGGCTGCTGTTCGTGGATCCGGCGATGGCGGCCATCCTCGCTTGGGGCGTGTCGATGACCAGCCGTCAGGCCGGGCACTTCTTCTTCGAGCCGCGCGGCTACGACCAACTCAACCAGGTCACCGACGCCTTCAAGGAAGAGGTCAAGGTCGGCTACAACATCCGCCGCAAGATCGTCCTGCTCGCCGTGTGGGCCGCGATCCCTCTGCTGTTGTGGGCCTCACCGTCGGTGTTCAACCTGATCGCGCCGGCCACGTCGTTCAGCGCCTACCTGCATGACGTGGGCATCGGCTGGCTCGCTCTCGGCGCCGCCGGTCTGTTCGTGCGGGTGGGTCAGTTGTGGGTCCAGCAGGACCTGGCCACCGGGCTGGTCTGGATGAGCAAGATCCTGAGCGACCCGTTCCACGACATCAAGCTCTACCACCGCGCCCCGTTGCAACTGCTGCGCGGCGAGTGGGTCGAGACGACCCCACACGTTCGTGCTGATTGAGCCTCGGCGCTCGTGAGCCGGCCGGCGGCCCGTGGGCCGTCAGCCGGCTGAGCTCAGCGTCGAAACCGCCGCTGCAGCATCTCGCGCAGGATGCCGCGGCGGATCAAGCGGTTGCTCGTCGCCGCACCGTCCCACCAGCCGGCGACCTGCATGTCGCGCGCCGCGGCCACGAAGCGCTGCTGCACCTCGGCGACATCGGCGTCGCTGTAGTTGAGGCTGAAGATGATGCGACCCGAACCCACCCAGCTCAGCGCCAGCCCATGTGCCCGCAGGTAGAACTGCAGCATCCAGTTGTAGCGCGCGGGCTGTGTGTAGAACACCGTCCAGATCGACTGCAGGTTCGCGATGCGCACCGGCACGCCCGCCGCCTCGAGCGCCTGATTGAAGCGTTGCGCGCGCTGCTCCCACCGCGCGTCGATGCCGTCGTAGATCGCCTGCACGGGTGCGCTGTCGAGCCGTCGGAGAAACGCGTTCATCGCGCCCATGACGTACGGGTGGGCGTTGAAGGTTCCGCGGGCAAAGCACAGATCGGCCGGGCGGTCCTCGCGAAAGCGCTTCATCAGCGCCGCGCGACCGCACACCACGCCCACCGGCAACCCACCGCCCAGCGTCTTGCCGTAGACCACCATGTCGGCGGCCACGCCGAAGTACTGCTGCGCGCCGCGCGGCGCGAGCCGAAAGCCCACGAACACCTCGTCGAAGATCAGCACGATGCCGCGCTCGGTGCACACCGCGCGCAGTTCACGCAGCCACGCGGTGTAGGCCTCGCGGTCAAAGCCGGCGCAGCGGCCGCTGTCGACCAGCGACGAGTCGGCCGGCGCGCCGGCGTTCGGGTGCAGTCCCTGCAAGGGGTTGACCAGCACGCAGGCGATGTCGCGCCTCGTGCGCAGCACCTTGAGCGCGTTGTCGTGCATGTCGCGCAGCGTGTAGGTCTCGCGCGGCGGCAGCGGGTTGCCGGGGCCGGGCTGCACATCGCCCCACCAGCCGTGGTACGCGCCGCAAAAGCGCACCAGGTGCGTTCGACCGGTGTGATACCGCGCCAGCCGCACCGCCTGCATCACGGCTTCGGTGCCCGACATGTGGAACGACACCTCGTCGAGTCCGGAAATCGCCTTCAGGCGCTGCACGTTGTCGAGCACGCACGGGTGATACGCACCGAGCACCGGGCCGAGCGCGCGCACGTTGGCCGCGCCCTCGTCGATGCACTCCTTGTAGAAGTCGACGCCGAACACGTTGACGCCGTACGAGCCGGTCAGGTCGTAGAACGCGTTGCCGTCGAGGTCTTCGACCGTCACGCCGTGCGACGCCTGCAAGAAGCTGCCCGACTTCAGGTGCTGGCGCAGGTACGGGCTGTACTGGAACGGCACGCGGTAGCTGCTGGTGAACTGCAAGTCGGACACGCCCTCGCGCGCCTCGGCGGTCATCGCGGCGCTGCGCGGGTAACGCTCGTCGTACAGCCGCGTCAGTTGCTCGAAGCCCGCACGCCGGCGGGCGATCACGTCAGCGCTGGCGCCGTCAGACCCGAAAAAGTCGTCCTCGTCGTAGGCGTAGCCGGGGACCAGCCCGGCCACGCGCTTGGCCATGCGCGAATGGCCGGCCAGCGAGCGGTGCTTGGCGCGCGACAGCTCGAGCCGCTGCTTGGCGCGCGGGAACGCCCAGGCGAACACGCCCAGCGCCAAGGCAGATAGAGCAAAGGATTCGTCCATGAATGTGTGTGTGTTGATGCCCAACCCGCTGTTTACTAGCCTCAATTGACAGGACCGTGAAAACCATGAATCCGCTGCGCAGAATCGTCGCCAACGAAGACCTCAATTTCCTGCTGACCAACCGCGTTCCGCGCATGCTGCTCACGCGCGCGATGGGCTGGTTCAGCCAGATCCGTCACCCGTGGGTGGCCAGCGCGTCGATCGCGGTGTGGCGGCTGTTCACCGACCTGGACCTCAGCGACGCGCGTCAGCAGCGCTTTGCCAGTCTGCACGATTGCTTCACGCGCGAACTCAAGGACGGTGCGCGCACGATCGATGCGCGCACCGACATCCTGAGCAGCCCGTGTGACGCGATAGTCGGCGCGTGCGGGCAGGTTGAAGACGGCCAGGTGTTCCAGGCCAAGGGCTTTCCGTACGCGATCAAGGACCTGTTCGGGCCCACGCAAGACACCAGCGCGTTCCGCAACGGAACCTACGTGACCTTGCGGCTGACCTCGGCGATGTACCACCGCTTCCATGCGCCGCAGGACTGCGACGTCGAGCACCTGAGCTACCTGAGTGGTGACACCTGGAACGTCAACCCGATCGCGCTGGCGCGTGTCGAGCAGCTGTTTTGCAAGAACGAGCGCGCCGTGCTGCGGCTGCGGCTGCAGCGCGGCGGCCAGCCCATCGCGCTGGTGCCGGTGGCCGCCATCCTGGTGGCCAGCATCCGGCTGCACTTTCTGGATGTGCTGCTGCACCTGCGCTACCGGGGCGCGAACGAGATCGCCTGCCAGGCCCGCTTTGCCAAGGGTCAGGAGATGGGCTGGTTCCAGCACGGCTCGACCATCCTGGTGTTCGCCCCGCCCGGGTTCAGCTTGTGCGAGGGCATCACCACCGGTCAGCGCATCCGCATGGGGCAAGCGCTGATGCAGCAGGGCCCTGCGGCCTGACGGCGCGCGATTTGCGCGAGCGGGGCAACCCGCTCGCCGCATGGGCGCGCGAGCTCAGGAGCCCGGCGAGATCTCGATGCGACCGATCGCCACACCGCTGGGCAAAGGCTGCAGCGCGGGGGTGGATCGGGGCGCTTGGGCTGGCGCCACGCTGTGCTGCGCCTCGGCGCTGTGGTCGATGATTTCGAGCCGCCCGTCGTGGTGCTCGACCAGCGCGGTGAGGCTTTCAACCCAGTCGCCGTCGTTGCAGTACAGCACCCCGTCGACCTGGCGGATCTCGGCGTGGTGGATGTGCCCGCACACGACGCCGTCGAGGCCGCGTTTGCGCGCCTCGGCGGCCAGCGCGGCCTCGAAGTCGCCCATGTAGCTGACCGCACGCTTGACCTTGAGCTTCAAGAAGCGCGACAAGCTCCAGTACGGCAGACCGAGCCTCGCGCGCGCCGCATTGAAGCGGCGGTTCAGCTTGAGCGTGAATTCATAGGCGGCGTCGCCCGCATAGGCCAGCCACTTGGCGCACTGGATCACGCCGTCGAACAAGTCGCCGTGAGTGATCCACAGGCGGCGACCGTCGGCCAGCGTGTGCACGCATTCCTCGACGATGTCCACGCCACCGAAGTTGTGCGCCACATAGCGGCGCGCAAATTCATCGTGGTTGCCGGGCACGAAGATCACGCGTGTGCCCTTGCGTGCCTTGCGCAAGATCTTTTGCACCACGTCGTTGTGGCTTTGCGGCCAGTACCAGGAGCGGCGCAGTTGCCAGCCGTCGATGATGTCGCCCACCAGATACAGCGTCTGGCATTCGGTGGTGCGCAGGAATTCGAGCAGCGCGGTCGCCTGGCAGCCCGGCGTGCCCAGGTGCAGGTCCGAGATCCAGACCGTGCGCACGTCCAGGGTTGCATCCTTGTTGGCGTCGTCCATGCTGGCGGGAGGTGTGTGCATGGGCGCTCATCGTCACGCCGCGAGATGACAGGCTGTTGACACCAGCAACTGCCGCGCGCGTGCCGCCTCATTCGCGCCACTGTCACGGCTTCGTCAAGAAACCGTCACGGGGAATTCATCGGCGGCGCCGAGCATCTCCCAAACCCAAGGAGAAGTTGATGAGGGACGTGCCCATGCCCACCCTGCCGCTGTTCGATCTGCGTCCGAGCAAGAACCCGTTCCGCTCCATCCCGGTGCAGGTGGCGTCCCATCCGGTCATGCACCGGCAACCGCGGGCCCGCACCGCGCCCGTCACCTTCGAAGCCGTGTGGGCACGCAACCTCGATGAAGTGCGACTGGCACAGCAACTGCGCCACCGCGTGTTCGTCGAGGAAATGGGTGCGCGCGTGTCGGTGCCGTCCGGCACGCCCAGCGGCCACGACGCCGACCTGTTCGACGACCACTGCGAACACCTGCTGCTGCGCGTGAGCACCGATGGCGAGCCCGGCCCCGTGATCGGCACCTACCGCGTGCTGACACCGGCCGCGGCCAAGCGCGTGGGCGGCCTGTACAGCGAGACCGAATTCGACCTGACCCGTCTGCGCGCGATGCGCACGCGCATCGCCGAACTGGGCCGCTCGTGCGTGCACCCGGACTGGCGATCGGGTGGCGCCATCCTCGCGCTGTGGGCCGCGCTCGCGGACTTCATGAAGCGCAACGAACTCGACACGATGATCGGCTGCGCCAGCGTGGGCATGCGCGATGGTGGCCACGTGGCCGCCAGCCTGTGGACGCAACTGAGCGCCACCCACCTGGCACCCATCGACTGGCAGGTTCGTCCGCGCCTGCCGCTGCCGGTCGACCAGCTGCGCTGCGATCTGCCGGTCGAGCCGCCCGCGCTGATCAAGGGTTACCTGCGCTGCGGCGCCAAGGTGCTGGGGCCACCGGCCTGGGACCCGGAATTCAACACCGCCGATCTGCCCATGCTCATCCGCCTGGACGACCTGCCGGCGCGCTACCGCAAGCACTTTCTCGGCGAGTGAGCGAGTCAGCGGCGCGGCGAGGGCAAAATCCGGCCCGGCCGGCCTGTCAGCGCGAGGTTGTCAGGTCGAGCCGCACACGCTCACACAAGGCAGCTTCTCGATGGGCATCAACAGCGTTCCCACCGCCCTCAATGGCCTGACCGCCAAGGCCCGGCGCATCCCGCAAGAACTCCAGCAGCAGGCCATGCGCGACGCACAGGCCCAGGTGTCGCGCCGCATCCTGGCCGGCGAGAAACTCACGCCCGAGCAACGTTCCACGGCCGAGCGGGAGGCTTACCACACGCTGGTGATGTCGCTGCTCGCGGACCCGCCCTGATCGTTCAGCGGCCGGCCCGGGCGGCGTGCGCCCTCAGTCCGCAGGGGCCTCGCACGACGGCACGATGACCACCTGCGTGCCGGGAATCTCGCGGGTGATCTGGGCGGCAATCGCGTTGATGCGGTTTTGCACTTCGCGCATCAGCAGCGCGGGGTCGAACTGCAAAAAGACTTCGACGTACACGTGAGGCCCGGAGCGCCGGGTGCGGATCTTGTGCAGCCGGTCGTAGTCGTCGAAGCGCTCGACCAGCTGGCGCAGGATGCGCAACTGGAGGTGCTCGGACAGGCTGGCATCGAGCAGGTCACCCACCGATGAACTGGTGATCGCCCAGGCCGCGTGCAGCAGGAAAAATACGCCGAGCAGCGACGCGATCGGATCCAGATACAAGCTCCAGCGCTGCCCGTGGCACACCACCTGCGTGATCAGCGTGAGCGCCATCAGCGCGTCGAAGCACGCCTTGGAAAACCACAGCTGGGCCTGTGATTCGAGGATCGCCGACTCGCGCTTGCGCAGCTCGAGCCGGTTGCGCAACGAGATGCCGAAACCGATCGCCGCATAGGTCGAGAAGATCACGATGCCGGGCAGCGTGCCTTCGGTGGGCTGCGGATCGCGCAGGTGATGCGACGCCTGTATCAGGATGAACCCCGCGCACGCCACCATCGCCACGGCGATGGCCATGCTGACCAGGTTCTCGAGCTTGCCGATGCCGTAGCCGTAGCGCTCGTCGGGTGCGCGACGCACCGCGCGCACCGTGAGGTACGCCGCCAGCACGGCCAGGAAGTCAGTCGACTCCTTGAGCAGGTCGCTCATGATGGTGAGCGAGGTCGAGGCAAACGCCGCGCCCCCCGTCAGGCACACATCGAGCAGGCAGAAGGCCACGGCCACCTGCAAGCCGCGTTCATGGGAGTTCGAGGTGGCGGAGATGCTCATCTGTGTACTGCGCAGAGTGAATGGCGGGCCCGAAAATCACGATGGCCTGCAAGGCAGAACCTTGCAGGCCATCACGACCGGGAACTGATTGTGGCCGCGCCCTGTGACAGGCGAAATCCGTGCGTTACAGCCCGACCGCCCCCAGCGACGCGATAAACCCCAGCGCCGGCACGAAGCCGACCACGCGGGCGTTGGCCTGCTCGCGGCCATGCTTGTCGAAGAACAGCACGCCCGGCGGGCCGAACAGCCCGAAGCGCTTGAGCAGCGCCTTGGCGTCGGCCGAGTTGTCGGTCACGTCGGCTTGCAGCAGCAGCGCGTTGGCCATGCGAGGCTGCACCGTCGGATGGCTGAAGGTCAGGTGTTCCATTTCCTTGCACGACACGCACCAGTCGGCATAGAAGTCGAGCATCACGGGACGGTCGGTCACCTTCAGCGCGGCCTCGAGTTCGGCCACGGTGCGGATGCGCCGAAAGCTGGTGGCCTGCGTTGCGGCCGGACCCGCGCTCGGGCCGCGAGCGAAATGCCCCAGCGGCTGCAGCGGGTTGTCACCGCCCGACAGCGCGCCCACCACCTGCGTGGCGCCCAGCACGGCGAGCACCAGCGCGGCGCCCTTGGCCAGTCGCTGGCGGCCCGAAGCGGTGTCGGCCAGCCGGTCAAACAGCTTGAGGTAGATCGCAGCGACCAGCAAGCCGCTGCCGATGATCAACATCACCACCCACACCGGCAGCACCGGCGAGACGATCCACAGCGCCACCCCCAACAGCATCACGCCGAAGAAGGTCTTGACGCCTTCCATCCAGCTGCCGGCGCGCGGCAGCAGCGAGCCCGCCGACACGCCCACCAGCAGCAGCGGCACGCTCATGCCCATGGCCAGACTGAACAGCGCCAGCCCGCCGATGACGACGTCGCGCGTCTGGCTGATGAACACCAGTGCACCGGCCAGCGGCGCGGCCACGCACGGGCCCACGATCAGCGCCGACAAGCCACCCATGACGAACACGCCCATGAACTTGCCGCCGGGCAGACGGCTCGAGCTCTCGGTGATGCGGCTTTGGATGAAGCTGGGCATTTGGAGCTCGAACACGCCGAACATCGACAGCGACAGCGTGGCCAGCATCAGCGCGAAAGCACCCAGCACCCAGGGGTTTTGCAGCGCCGCGGCCAGCCCCTCGCCGAGCAGACCGGCGACCACACCGAACGCGGTGTAGACCAGCGCCATGCCCAGCGAATAGGCCAGCGCCATCGCAAAGCCCCGTGTGCGCGAAACCGGTGCGCCCTGCCCCACGATGATCGAAGACAGGATGGGCACCATCGGCAGCACGCAAGGCGTGAAGGCGAGCAGCAAGCCGGCCACCAGAAACACGCCGGCGATGGTGAGCAAGCTGCCCGACTTGAGTGCCGACTCGACCTTCGCGGTTTGCGACACCGGTGCGGCATCGACCGCTGGCGCGACCACGACAGCCACGTCCGAGACGGTGACCGGTGCGGCGTCCTCGCCTTGCCACTGCGCGCGCAGCAGCTGGCCGTCGCGCGCGTCGGCATTCACGAAGGCGGTTTGCGGCGGGTAGCACAGCCCCTTGTCGGCGCAGCCCTGGTAGACCACGCGCAAGCGGAAGTCACGGCCCGTGGGCTGCACCGGCACGCGGATCAGCAACGCGCCGTGCAGCACCTCGACGTTCTTGTTGAAGTTCGTGTCGAACTCGACCTTGCCCGCAGGAATGGCCACTTCGCCCAGCGTGGCACCGGCCCCTTCGGCCTCGACGCTGATGCGATCGCGGTAGAGGTGGTACTCCGGCGCGACGTCGATGCGCAGCTCCACGGTCTTCGCGTTGCCCACACGGGCGCTGCCCACGAAGGCCTGCGCCGGGTCCAGAAAGTCGGGCTCGCCGGCCAGCGCCGGGGCGCCCGACACGGCTGCGAACAGCAGCGCGGCCGCGGTCACGCTCAGGCACTGGGCCCATCGTGGAAGGTTCATTCTTGTTCTCCTTGGGTGATGCGCCGGTCGTGCTCGGCGCCGATGCGCGTGCTGCGCATCGCGGTATCGACGACCAGGCCGGTGGCGGCCTGGGCAGCGAGAAATTCGGGCGCCGAGGCGCCCTTGAGCATGGCGATCGTGGTGAGCGCGCCGGCCGCCACGCAAGCCGGTGCCGTCACACTGACGCTGGCCCAGTGGGTCACCGGCCAGCCGGTGTGTGGATCGAGGATGTGGCAATAGCGCCGGCCCGCCTGCTCGAAGTAACGCTCGTAGTCGCCGCTGGTGGCCAGCGCGCCCTCGCGCAACTCGACGCTGGCGATCGTGCCCTCGTCGTGGCGCGGGTGCTGGATGCCGAAGCGCCACGCGCTGCCGTCGGCACGCGGCCCGAGCACCCGGATGTCGCCACCCAGGTTCACGTAGCCGTGGCGCTGGCCGGTGGCGTGCAGCACCGCCATCGCGCGGTCGGCGGCGTATTCCTTGCCGAAGCCGCCGAAGTCGACCTCCATGCCCGCCCGCGGCAGCCGGATCGTCTGACCCGTCCACTCCACCTGCGACCAGCCGATCAGTGGCAGCACCTGCTGCAGCGCCGCCTCATCAGGAACGCGCTGCGCCTTGAAATCCCAGACCCGGCGCAGCACGCCGGAGGTGATGTCGAACAGCCCGTCGCTGAACGCATGCAGCTGCGCCGCAAAGTTCAGCAGCGAGGCGGTCTCGTCGTCCACCCCCACCACGTCAGGCCCGCCCGCTGCCGCGTTGATGCGCGACACGATGCTGTCGGCGCGGTAGCGCGAAAACGCCACCTCGATGCGACGCACCTCGCTGATGGCCTGTTCGGCCGCCAGCGCCAGCACCGGCTCGCCTTCACCGCGTGCGTCGTCGAGACGGATCTCGCACACGCTGGACATCGCATCGAACTCGAAGCGATAGGCGTGCGCCTTCGACGGCGCACCCTTGGCGCGCTTTCGAAGGGGTGACACGGCGGCGCGCATGGCTCAGAAGCGCCTGCTCACGCCGAACTGGAAGAAGGTCGCCCGAAACGGATCCAGCCCCGGCGAAGCGCGCCCGCCCAGCCGCCAGTCGGAGCGCTGCTCGTAGCGTTCGACCTTCGCATCGACCGTCCAGTCCGCCGTCACCTTCATGGCCACCTTCAGGCCCACCGTGATGGCGCCGAAGGACGACAAGCGCTGGTCGGCGGAGATGTACTTCGGCGGGTTGTCGAAGTAGCCCACGGGATAGGGCGCACCCACGTCCGGGTCGTACACCGGGTCGTAATAGAACTTGGCCGCGGTTTGCGTGTAGTAGCGCAGCGACGGCGTCACCGTGAACTTGTCGCCCAGCGGCTGCACCCAGTCCAGGCCCAGCGTGTGCGCCTTGATGCCGAAGTTGTCGCGGTAGTAGCGATAACTGGTCTTGAGCGTCGAGTGCATCCCGTCGAAATGGTGGTTCCAGCGCGTGAGCAGAATCGACTGGTTGCGATAGTCGGGCCGCACGTCCGGATCCTTGTAGGGGTCGGAGTAGTAGCCGTGGCCGCGGTTGTGCGACACGTTGAACTGCACCAGATCGTTGGCCGTCCAGGCCTGCGTCACACCGGCCATCAGCTCGACGGTCTGCTTGGTCTTGTGCAGCGCGGCGTTGTTGTGCGAACCGATCTTGTCGTCGGAAAAGCCCACGCCCACGTTCCAGGTGCGGTTGTTGTCGTCGCTGGAAAAACTGGCATCGAGCGAGCCCGCGGTGCTCTCGTAGTCGTGCTCCTTGGAGTGGCTCACGCCGAACGAGTAGCTCGAGCGCTCCTCGTAGCGCGTGACCTTGACGTCTTGCGCCTTGCGCTGGTCCTTCATGTGCTTGGTCGCACCGGAGATCGCCGAGTGGTAGCGCGGCGTGGCACCCGACACGCTGTCGGACACCAGCGAGCCCTCGACCGACCACTTGGGCGACAGCGGCACCATCACGTAAAGGGACGGCGCGTTCACCTTGATGCGCGACAGGCCGGGCTGCGAATCGTCGTAGTGCAGGTACTTCAGGGCGATCTCGCCGTGCTCGGGCGCCGAATCGGCGCGCGCCAGGCCGGGGGCCATCACGCCGGGCAGCGCCAGCGCGGCGGCGATGATCGCTCCGGCCTTTTCGTTGCGGGCGGTCTTCATGGATTTGGGGTCAGTTGCAGCCACAGCCACCTCCACCGACGCCGTAGCCACCCGAGGCGTTTTCCTTGCTGCCGTAGATGTGCTGGACGAAGCGCTGGTCCAGCGGATCACCGCCCATCGTCATCTCGGGGCGGGCCAGGTTGCCGCGCTCCCAGGGTTGCGGGGGCGCCATGGCGCAGCCGCCCAGGGCGCTGGCGGCCAGCAGCGCGCTCAACACGCGCAAAGAACGTCGGGGGGTATGGGGCATCACGGGATCCTCGGCAAGGGGTGGAAGGTGCAGCGATGTCACGGGGCGCCCAGCACCTGGACGATGCGCGACTCGAGTTCCTTGCGATCTTGCTCTCGAAAGCCCTTGTGCGCCGAAGCAATCTTGCCGTCGCGGCCGACCAGGTACGACGACGGCATGCCCTTGACCTCGAAGCGCTTGGCGCTCTCGCCGCTGGTGTCGAAGGCCACCGTGAACTGCGCGGGCACCTCGGCGAGGAACTTGTCGGCGTCGCCGCGCTTGGCGTCGAGATTGACCGCCAGCACCTCGAAGCCTTGCGCGCCGTACTTGGCCTTGAGCTCGTTCATGAACGGAAACGACTGCTTGCACGGGCCGCACCACGAGGCCCAGAAGTCGACGTAGACGACCTTGCCCTTCATCTGGGCCAGCGACACCGCGTCCTTCAGGCCGGGCAGGCTCAGTTCAGGCGCGGCCGCACCGGCCTCGAGCGACCAGGCCGCCGGGGCGGCCAGGGTGGCCAGGCACAGCGCGGTCAGGCGCAGCGCGCGGGTCAGGGATGTGTTGTTCATGGTGGGCTCCAAAAGTGTCTCGTCGGCAAAAAGGATCAAGCGTGAGGTTCAGTGTGTGGCTGTGAGTGGCGGTGGCTCATCAGCGGCGGGCGCGGCGGTACCACAGCACGCCGGCGGCAACGAGCGTGAGCAGCCACAGCGTCGGGTCGAGCAGCGTGTTGCCGCGGGCGATCGAGCAGCCGCCGCCACCGCCGGAATTGCTGCTGACCGAGGGCACAGGCGTCGCGGCCACGTCAAGCACGACGACCTGGACCGGCACCTGCAGCGGCGACACGGAAGCGCTGGTGTCGATCTCGAGCACACCGGACTGCGTGCTGGACACGCTGCCGGCCTGCAAGGCGGTTACCTTGCCGGACAAGCCCACCACCACCGTGCAACTCTGTCCTGGCATCAAGTCGAACGGCGGCGTGCCGCAGCCGTTGGTCGCGGCCGGTGCCAGCGTGAACGAGCCCGAGGCGATGCGCAGCCCGGTGACCGTCAACACGGCATTGCCGGAGCTTTGCAGCGTCAGCGTCTGATCCGTGGCGGCGGCACCCGGCAGCGCGCTGAAGCTCAGCACCGGGGGCGACAGCACGGCCGCAGGCTGCGCCGGTGCGGTGCCAGTGCCGCTGAGCGCCACGTCCGGCGGGTTGGTTCCGGTCGAGGTGACCTGCAGCGTGGCGCTGCGTGCACCGACCGCGCCGGGTCCGAACGACAGCGTGAGCGTGCAGCTCGCACCTTGCGCCAGCGAACTCAGCGCGCAGGTGCCACCGCTGACGGAGTAGTCAGCCGAATTCGCGCCAGCGAACGTGAAGCCCGACAGCGTCACGGCACCGGGGCCGTTGTTGATCAGGCTGAGGGTCTGCGTGGTGGCGGCCGAACCGACGGTCAGGTTGCCAAACGCCAGCGTGGTGGTGCTCCCCACCCAGGCCAGCACCGGCGATGCGGCCACGCCGGTGCCGGTGAGGCTCACCGAGTGCGGCGAGCCGGCCGCATTCGAGGCCACCGACACGCTGCCAGGCGCAGCGCCCTGGCCGGCCGGGGTGAAGGTCACCGACAGGGTGCAACTCGCCGCCGCAGCCAGGCTGGCGCCGCAGTTGTGGGTCACCGCATAGCCCGAGGTGGCGGTGATGCCCGAGATGCTCAGCGCGGCAGAGCCGGGGTTCGACAAGGTGACGGTGCGTGCGGTGGAGGTCACGCTGTCGGTCTGGTTGCCAAAGGCCAGCGAGCCTGGCAACAGCGAGACGGCAGGCGCCGGAGCGGCCGCGCCGGTGCCGGCGAGGCTGATCGCCGCAGCACCGTTGCTGGCATCAGACGAGAGCGTCAGCGTGGCGCTGCGTGGACCCACTGCGCCCGGCGTGAAGGTGAAGGTCACCGTGCAAGTGCCGGCAGCGGCCAGCACCGTGGTGGGCGTGCAGGTGCCACCGCGGGTGAAGTCACCCGAGGCGCTGCCCGCGAGCGTCAGTGCGTTGAACGTCAGGGCAGCGGTGCCGCTGTTGCTGACCGTCACCGATTGGCTGGCGCTGGTGGTGGCCACCACTTGCGACGTGAAGGTGCGCGTCGTCGCGTTGAGCGAGATGGCCGGCGTCGGCGCGGCCGTGCTGGTGCCGTTGAGCGTGACCGCTGACGGCGAGCCGGCAGCGTTGTGCGTGATCGCCAGGCTGGCCGTGCGGGCACCCACCGCGCCCGGCGTGAAGGTGAACGTCACCGTGCAGTTGGCGCCAGCCGCCACCACCGTGCTGGGCGTGCAGGTGCCGCCGCGGGTGTAGTCAGCCGAGGCGGTGCCGCTGAGCGTCAGGGCGCTGAGGGTCAGCGGCCCGGTGCCGCTGTTGCTCACGGTCACGGTTTGGGCTGCCGATGTCGTGGAAATCGTCTGCGTGAAGCTCAGCGTGGTGGGCGACACGCCGATCACCGGCGTCAGCGCCACGCCGGTGCCCGACAGGCTGGTGGTGCTGGATGCGCCGGCCGCGTTGTGCGTGACGACCAGGTTGGCGGTGCGTGCGCCTGCCGCCGACGGCGTGAAGCCCACGCTGATGGTGCAACTGGCGGCAGCGGCGACCGTGCCGCCCGCCGTGCAGGTGCCGCCGCTGATGGAGAACTCGGTGCCGCTGCTGATCGACAGCGTGCCCAGGGTCAATGCGGCGTTGCCGGTGTTCGACAGCGTGACGGTCTGTGCCGAGGCCGCAGTGCCCACGTTGAGGCTGCCGTACGACAGCGAGACGGGCGCCAGCGCGGCCACCGGGGCCGGCGCCGCAGTGGCGCTGCCGGTGAGCGTCACGCTGCCGGGGCTGCCCGCGGCGTTGTGGGTGATGCTCAACGTGCCGCTGCGAGCGCCGGTGGCACCCGCCGACGGCTTGAACGCCACCGAGATGGTGCAGTTCCCGGCAGCGGCCACGCTGCCAGGCGCAGCACAGGTGCCGCCGCTGATGATGTAGTCAGCCGGGTTGGACAGCGTGATCGCCGACAGCGAGAGCGCTGCGTTGCCCGTGTTGCTCACGGTCACGCTTTGCGCCGCGCTGGTGTTGCCGATGGCGGTGGTCGCCAGCGTCAGCGAAGTCGGTGTGATGGACGCCACGGGGGCTGGCGCCGGGGTGCCTGCGCCGGTGCCGCTCAGCGCAATGGCGATCGGCGTGATCGTGCCGGAATGGCCAATGCTCAGCGTGCCGGTGCGCGCGCCCGCTGCCGTGGGCGTGAACGACACGATCACCGTGCAACCGGTGGGGCCTGTGGCCAGGGTCGTGCCGCAAGTGCCGCCCGAGCGCGCGAAGTCGCCGCTGGTGCTCACTGTCAGGGCGCTGAGCGCGTAGGTGGCGTTCGTCAGGCTGGCCTTGACGGTGACCGTCTGCGTGGCCGCGGTGACGCCGACGTTGGTCGACGCGAAGGTCAAGCTCGAAGGCGAGTTGCCGAGGTAGGCCGCCACATCGGCGACCTGCTGCACGGTCATGGTGCGCAGCGAGCCCATGCCGCTGTTGTTGCTGTTGATGTTGCTCTGGATCCAGAGGCGCGCGTTGCGCGCGTTGTAGATCTTGGACCCATTGCTCGTCAGCGGCGCACCGCCGTGGCAGCCCGAACAGTTGCTGGCGTAGAGCGTGGCACCAGCGACCGGGTTGTCGGCATGCGCGGACATCGACGTGAGCATGCCGACGCAGGCCACGGCCACCAGCTGCTTCCAGGCCTTGAACTTCGAGGTGTGTAGGGCAGTGTTCATGGAGATCTCAACTTGAAAAGAGGGTGGAGGGCAAGACAAGCCAGATGGCGTTGAAAGCGGCGTGCAGCGCGATGCAAGGCGCCACATGGCGCGAGCGCTGGAAGATCGAACCGATGACCAGCGCCGGCAGCAGCGTGAGCAGCGACAGCCCCGTGCCTTGGCTCAGGCCATGCGCCAGCGCGAAGACCACGGCGGTGGCGACATTGGCCACGGCGGCCGAGCGCACACGGGACAGGAGCTCTTGTTGCAGCCCGAGCCGGAAGATCACTTCTTCGACGACCGGCGCGCCGGCGAGCAGCCACACGGTGGACCACGACGGCATGGCGAGCGGCTGCCGGGCGAGCAGCCAGACCAGCGCACCCAGGCACACGCCGCTCCACAGCAGGCGTGCGCTGGGGTCGGATTTGGCAGGTGACAGGTGAGGCAAACGCATGGTCTTGGTGACGAAAAGAAGTAAATCAAGAGTCGGCAAACCCATTGTCTGGACGCTCGCAGGGTCTTGCGGTGTGCAGATGTATCCGGGCGTTCGTGGGATTTGCACGTGCGATTTCGAGAGGGTGAGTTGAAGAAGATGCCTTCGCGTTGCTGTTGATCAACGCCGGCAGCACCCAGCCACGTCGCCGCGCCCCCGGGGAGGCTTGCTTGCACCGTGGTCCGGAACGGGCTCTGGGTCCGTCGATGGTGTGGTGCGCATCCCGCAGCACCTGGTTGCAAGTCGTTACGAGTTAACCCTTGCTGAAACAATCCTTAAGGCCGTCTGAAGGCGTGTTCAGCGGCTGCGGCGTCCCACGTGGCCCGAAAGCAGCTCGCTCAGGCGGTGCGCTCGCCGGGATTCACTTGAAATCGCGGCTGTCGGTCATCAACCGCCCGAGCAGCGGCGTGAGGTCTTCGAGCTGCGCGGCGATCAGGTTGCACACCGCACCCTCGCGCTGCCAGGTGCCGTGAACGGCCAGCAGCCGCGATCGCAGCAGCACGCTGCGCTGGCGCTCGCGCAGCGACTTCCAGCAGATCACCTGCACGACGCCGGTTTCGTCTTCGAGCGACACGAAGGTGGTGCCGTTGGCGGTTTCGGGCTGCTGGCGCAAGGTGACGATGCCGCAGCAGCGCACCGCGCGGCCGTGGGGCACGGCGGCCAGCTGTTCGGCGCTGAGCAGCCGGCGCGCGCGCAACTGCGGCCGCAGCAGCGCCAGCGGATGGCGGCGCAGGCTCAGGCCCAGCGCGGCGTAGTCGAAGACGATCTCTTCGCCCTCGGGTGCGCTCGGCAGCTCGAGCACGTCTTCATCGATGGGTGCCTCGCGCAGCAGCAGCGGCGCGGCGCGCCAGGCGGCTGCCTCCCACACCTGCTGGCGGCGGTGGCCCGACAGGCTCATCAGCGCATCGGCCGCAGCCAGCAGTTTCATCTCGTGGTGCTGCAAATCGGCGCGGCGGGCCAGGTCGTCGGCGCTGTCGAACACCTGCTCGCCGCGGGCGGCCACGATGCGCGCGGCCGCCTCGGCTGACAGCCCGGCGATCAGCCGCAAGCCCAGGCGCACCGCCGGCGGATGCGGCAGGCCTTCGAGCGTGCAGTCGACATCGCTGTGCATGACATCGGCCGCGCGCACCTCGACGCCGTGGCGCCGGGCGTCTTGCACCAGCTGCGACGGCGAATAAAAACCCAGCGGCTGCGAGTTGAGCATCGCGGCCAGAAACTCGGCCGGGTGGTGGCACTTGATCCAGCAACTGGCGTAGACCAGCAAGGCGAACGAGGCCGCATGGCTCTCGGGAAAGCCGTACTCCGAAAAGCCCTTGATCTGCTCGAAGATGGCCCGTGCAAAGGCCTCGTCGTAGCCGCGCGAGGTCATGCCGTCGATGATCTTGGCGTGGTATTTCTCAAGCCCGCCCTTGCGCTTCCAGGCGGCCATGGCGCGGCGCAGGCCGTCGGCCTCGCCCGGCGTGAAGCCGGCGGCCAGGATCGAGATCTGCATCACCTGCTCCTGAAACACCGGCACGCCCAGCGTGCGGCCCAGCGCCTGCTCGAGCGCGGCACTCGGGTAGCTGACCGGCTCCTTGCCCTGGCGCCGGTTCAGGTACGGATGCACCATGCCGCCCACGATGGGGCCGGGGCGCACGATGGCCACTTCGATCACCAGGTCGTAGAAGCAGCGCGGCTTCAAGCGCGGCAGCATGCTCATCTGCGCGCGGCTTTCGATCTGGAACACGCCCACGGTGTCGGCGCGGCACACCATGTCGTAGGTGGCGGGGTCTTCGCTCGGGATGTCTTGCATCTCGAACACGCCGCCCAGACGCTCGCCGATGAAGCGCAGCGATTTGCTCAGCGCCGTGAGCATGCCCAGCGCGAGGCAGTCGACCTTGAGCAAACCGATGGCGTCGAGGTCGTCCTTGTCCCATTCGATGACGGTGCGATCGGGCATGGCGGCGTTTTCGATGGGCACCATGCGGCACAGCAAGCCGCGCGTGAGCACGAAGCCGCCGGTGTGCTGGCTGAGGTGGCGCGGGAAACCCAGCAGCTGGCCGGCGAGCTTGAGCAGCTGCTGCACCTGCAGGTCGTCGGCCGACAGGCCGGCGTCGGCCAGCCGCTCGGCGCGCACCTCGCAGCCGTCCCAGCGCGAGTGCTCGCGCGCCACCGCGTCGAGCGTGGCCACACTGAAGCCCAGCGCCTTGCCCACGTCGCGCAGCGCGCTCTTGGGCCGGTAGCTGATGACCACACCGGTGAGCGCGGCGCGGTCGCGGCCGTACTTGGCGTACAGGTACTGCAGCACCTCCTCGCGGCGCTCGTGCTCGAAGTCGATGTCGATGTCGGGCGGCTCGTTGCGCTCGCGGCTGATGAAGCGCTCGAACAGCACGCTCATGCGCGCCGGGTCGACCTCGGTCACGCCGATGCAAAAGCACACCACGCTGTTGGCCGCGCTGCCGCGCCCCTGGCACAGGATGTGGCGCGAGCGCGCGAAGGTGACGATGTCGGCCACCGTCAAAAAGTAATGCTCGTAGCGCAGCTCGCCGATCAGTTCGAGCTCGTGCTCGATTTGCAGCTGCAGCGCCGCCGGCACCCCCTGCGGCCAGCGCCGCCCTGCCCCCTCGAACGTGAGGCGGCGCAGGTACGAGCCGGGCGTTTCGCCGGCGGGCACCACCTCGTCGGGGTACTGGTAGCGCAGCTCGGCCAGGCTGAAACGGCAGCGCGCGGCCACCACCAGCGTTTCAGCCAGCAGCTCGGCCGGGTAGGTCTGCGCCAGGCGCACGCGGGTGCGCAAATGCCGCTCGGCGTTGGGCTGCAGCGCCAGGCCGCATTCGGTGAGCGGCCGGCCCACGCGCGTGGCGGTGAGCACGTCTTGCAGCGGCTTGCGCGAGCGCACATGAAAGTGCACATCGCCCGCGGCCACCAGCGTGATGCCGCTGAGCGCGCTCGCCTGCCGCAGGCGGTGCAGCCACATTTCGTCATCGAGCAAGCGCAGCAGCTCGACCGCCAGCCAGCAGCGGCCGGCAAATTCAATCTGCAGCCAGCCGCACAGGCTCACCAACTGAGCCTGGGTGGCGCTGCGCGGTGGCGAGGCGAGCACGACGCAGTCCTCGAGCTCGCTGGCGTGCAGGTCGGACACCACCAGCCGGTAGGTGCCCTTGGGCGAGGCGCGGCGCAGCCGGGTGATGAACTGGCACAGGTTGCCCCAGCC
>CANFXR010000002.1 GCA_947451035.1 Burkholderiales bacterium | reverse complement strand
CGGATCACGCCCGCGTTGACCGCCCTGCCCGTGACATCCATCTGCACCGCGCCCTTGCCCGACACCACCGCACCCGCCGCGATGGACAGCACGCCATCGCCGCTGGCCGGGGTCTCGCCGCGCTGCACGCCGATGGCCGCACCGCTGCTCACCCGCAACAGCGCGCCCGATGAGGGCAGCAGCAGATCGGCGGAGGGGCCGGCAGCGCCAGACTCGGCCACCACCGCGGCGTTCGCTTCCAGGCGCAGCGTGTGGCTTGCCGCCAGCAGCACGTCAGGCGCGCTCAGCGGATGGGCCGCATCGTTGCTCAGCGTCAATTCGCTGGTGCGCACGTCGAGCTGCTCATGGCCGTCCACAGTCTCGTGCAGCGCGCCCAGCGTCAGCGCTCGGGCATGCCAATCCGCCAGCTGGCCGGCGGACAGCGCCACCACGCCGTCGGCCCCCGTCGTGCTGTCGGCGGTGATCTCCATCTTCGGTGCGGCCACATCCGCCGTGCCTGCCAGTCCGCCTGTCGCAGCGGCCAGCACCACACGGCCTTGCAGGCGCAGCGCGCTGTTGACCGCGTCCTGGCTGGCAAAGGCCACGTGGCCGCCGTCGCCGGGCAACTCCGGTGCGGCCACGCCGGCGGCCTTCGCCTTGTCGGTGAAATAGCTGCCTGCGTCGTACAGGGTGTATTCGGATTGGCGCTGCACCACCGAACGCGGCGCGACGACGAAGCCCTGGCTGCGCGGGTCCGCCGAGCCGTCGGCGGCATTGGCCAGGTGGCCGGACATCAGCCAGGCGCCGTCGGTGCGCAAGCGGTTCGCGCTGGCCACCATGTCGCGGTAGCCAGGTGCAACCGTGACACTGTAGGCGCCGGGCAACAGCGCGTAATGCGCTGGCAGCAAGGTGTACATACCGGCTTTCAGATCGCCCGCGCCCGACAGCCACACGGCATCGCCCACGCCCAGCCCGCCGTCAATGCCGTACAGCCCATCCACCGGAGCCAGCTGGTTCGTGTAGCCCGGCACGATGGCAAACACGGTGGTCTTGGCTGGCGCGGCGGTGCCCAGGGTGTTGTTCGTCAATACATCTTTCGATCCGCCCTTGCCCGGCGTGAATCCATAGGCGAAGAGGCTGCCGCCGCCCGACAGGTCGAGCACCGATCCGGCGTCCGTGGTGATGCTGCCGGCCAGCGAGGTGATCGACTTACCCGGCAACGCACGCTGCGGGGTCAGCGCATCGGCGCTCGGGTTCTGGCGGATCGACACCTCGGTGCCATCGGACAGCAAGGTCGTCCAGTTGCTGGCGGTCGGCACGCTGCCGTTGGACACCGAGCCCAGCGGCACCGGCCCCTGGCCAGCCACCGAGGTCAGACTGCCTGCGGCGTAGCGCAAATCAAGCGTCA
This sequence comes from Burkholderiales bacterium, assembly GCA_947451035.1. Taxonomy (GTDB): domain Bacteria; phylum Pseudomonadota; class Gammaproteobacteria; order Burkholderiales; family Burkholderiaceae_C; genus PBB1. The sequence continues at coordinate 84,848 of CANFXR010000002.1, read as the reverse complement.
GGATGTCCGACACGGCCACGTCGGTGTTGCCCAACGTGATGCTGCCAAACGGGGCCACCAGCCGCCCGGCCTGCACGATGTGCGGTGCCCAAGCTGTGATGGAGCCCCCGGCCGACAACGGCGCCTGTGGGGTGAGGCCGTTGGCGGTGAAACTCAGGCGCCCTGAGTCGTCCATGTCGCTGCCGCCCACCGCGAAGGTGAAGTCGCTCAAGGTGGTCGGCAGCACCTGCGCGCTGGTCAGGTCCAGCGCACCCTTCATCCAGAGCGAGCCGCGCTGCGTGCCGTCAAAGTGCCCGGTCTGTGCATCGGACCACGCCACGCCGACCAGGCGCACATCTTGGGCCGCGTCCAGCGCGGCCGTGCCGAAGCCTTGCAATGCGCTGTGGCCCTTGAGGTCGATGTTCGAGGCGTCCACCTTGAGCACCGAGTTGCCTGCCATCGCCGCGCGAGGGGCAGCCTCGCCGGGCGGCACGACCAGCGGGTAAACCGTCTGCGCGGCGCCGCTATCGCCCAGCTGCACATAAGGCGCTTGCAGCGACAGCGTCGCAGGCGTGTCCTGCAGCAGGCTGCTGGTGGCCAGACGGGCCCATGCCATCGGGGCAGCCGCCTCGGCCAGTTCATCGGTGGTGCGCTTGACACCGGCCAGCTTGTCAGCGGCCTTCAGGTCGGCGATCAAGGTCTTGAGCAGGCCCTTGTAGACCGAGGTACGCAATGACTCATCTGCCAGCAGGGTGGGTGCGTCCAGAACGATGGCCTGCGATGCCGTCAGCGTCTGGTCCCCGGTTTCCAGCGAGAAGCCGAGGGCCCCCGAACTGCGCAATCGCAGGCGACCAAAGCCGCCGTCGGTCAAACCACTGGCCAGCACGTCCGCGCTGCCCGGCGTGCCCCGGTAGGTGCTGGCGCTCGCAGCGGCCTTGGCGGTGGTGCTGCCGACTGGCTTGCCCGACTTCACCACACTGAACACGGCGTCGGTGTCGCCCTCGAGCGCCAGCGTCAGGCTGCCGGCGCTGGCGCCCGCCCCGGCGGCCCCGAGGAATCTGCCGTACAACTCCATGCCCAGTGACGAGCGGATATCGATGCTGCCGCCCGCGCTGGTCAGGTGATCGACCGTGGTGGTGCCGCTGCCCGATCTGAAGGCCAGCCCGAAGGTCGACACGCCGCTGGCGCTGAGCGTCGCGCCCGGCTGGATCACCACATAGGCATACGCGGGGTTGAGCAGGCTGCTGCCGTCGGCGGCCTTGTCGGTGGTCCCCCCCAGAGTGATGCTGCCGCCGCCCAGCAGCTCGCCGCTGGTCACACCCAGACCGTTGGTGTACAGCCGCGCATCGCTGCCGTCAGCGCGCAGCGTGGCGGCCGGGCCCAGCCACAGGTTGTGCACGGTGGCGTCGGTGGCGAACGGCGTCAGCCCCAGGGCGATGCGCCCGCCGGGGGCATTCAGATTGCCGTAGACCTCCAGTTGGCCGGCCGAGCGCAGGTTCAGCGAGGCACCCGGATCAAGCTGCACGCTCGCCCCGTCGAGAACGCGCAAACGCCCGGCGGCGGCGCTGCCATCGGGCGGCGCCGGGCTGACTGCCGCACGCAGCGTGAGGTTGGTGGACTGGCGCACCAGGCCCGGACCGGCCAGCGGCGACAACTGTTCGAACGTCACATCGCCCGGCCGGCCGCTGTGGGTGCGCTCGGCGTCGTTGTCCAGCACCCGCTGGCTGGCCATCGGCCGCAGCGAAGTGCCAGCGGCCACGGTCAGATCTCGGTTGGCCCCGACGTCATAGCTGGTGAAGCCGCCTTGCTGGAAAAACGCTGGCGATAGCCTGAGATCACCGATCGATTGCTGCGCCACAGGCACATCGCCGAGCACCACGTCGCGCCCGACCAGCTTGAGCGCGCCACCGCTGTCAAAACCATATCCCGACAGTCGCAGGTCACTGCCCCAACCCAGCGTGGCCAGGTTCATGCTCTGAGCAGTGGCGTCCAGCGGCTTGACGACCATCGAGATCGAGCCGGCCTTGCCCTTGACGGCGGCGCCCGTGGCGGGCAACCAGGCACCGGCCGAGACATCGATACCGACGTCATCGCCCAGTTGAATCGACGCGGCACTCAACGACACCGAACCGCCGGCCTTGGCGACCGGATCGCTCGGGTTGCCGGCGGCATCGCGCGCGGGGTTGGCCAGGGCACGGTCGTTCGTCCAGAGGCCCGCCACGTCGAGCGTGACGCCGTCGCTGACGTCGATGCTCAGTGCCTTGGCGCTGAAGCTGCCGCCGGCCATCGTCACCGAGGCGCCCACCGTCAGCTTGCCGCCATCGGGCGGTTGCGACTCGCCTTGATTGGGCGTGAGCCGTGGCTGCGACGCGTCGAGTTGCAGCACACTGCCCGGCGCCAGCCTCAGGGCTTCTTGGATCTCGATGTTGCCGCCGGTCTGGGCCGACAAGGCGGTGAAGCCCGCATGGCCCAGCGCGGGCATGTTCAGCGTCAAGGTGTCGGCCAGACCATCCAACGGCTCGCCCACGGCAGGCAACACCCGCGAAGCGGCATCCGATGCACTCAGCTGCAACAGACCCTGGTAGCGGAACTGGCTGGCGTAGCCCGCCGCCCGCCCGCCATACCAGCCCAGTCCGTAGTCGCCATCGGCCGGCCGGCCGAACCAGCCCCAGGCGAAACTGCCCGATTTGGGATCGTCCGCCGACACCTTGATGGTCGGCACCGGGGAGCTCACCGCGCTGTCGGAAAGCGTGCCGATTTCAAGCCTCGCGGCCAACGGGTAGGCCACACCGCCGGGATCGCGCTGGTACATCCCGCGCTCGACCTTGCCGCTCAGCGAGCCCTGCTGCACGATGACCGGCGCAGAGAACTGCACCATGCCCGCGCTGGCGCCCTGGCGGTAACCGGCCTGGAGGGCGGCCGCGCTGTCCGGCAGGTTGAGCACCTCGTCGTAGACCACCCCGGCCTTGGCCGCGCCGATGTCCACCAGCGTGTTGCCCAGGCGCAGCTGGCTGGTATTGACGCGACCGCCGGCCACGTCCACCCAGCCGCCGTCCACATCGATCAGGCTGCCCTTGCGCTGAACGATGGCCGAGCCCGCCACCACGCTGACCGTTCCCCCGTTGGCATTGACCTCGCCCAGGCCGAACTGGCGCTGCTTGAGCCAGCCCGACACGTCGCCCACGGCGGTGCCCTTGCGCGCGTCGATGCGCACCTTGGATCCGTAGAGCGGCGAATCGCGCAGCGCCAGGTTGTCAGCCAGCTCGGTGCCTCGCAGCTCGACCGTGACGATGTTGCTGTCCATCGCCAGCGTGGTGCCATGGCTGCCGGAGACATCGATCAGCGAGCCCTCGGCCAAATCCACCCGCGAGCTGTCGGTGCGCGGGTCGGGCGGGTTGGTGCCCGGTGCCTCGGCGTACAGGTGCTCGGCCAGCATGAGCACATTGCCGCCTGGCGCCACGACCTGTGCGCCCGACTGCAGCTCGATGTCGTTGCCGTTGAGCCGCACCAGCGAGCGGTTGAAGGTGTTGGTGGCCGGAATCCTGGACGTGTCTTGGAGGTCCTCGCGCACCTCGGTCACGCTGCCCGGCCCCAGCACCAGCGGCCCGGAGCGGGTGGCCACAACCCCAGTGGCGCTCGACACCGCCTGATCGCGGGCCAGCAGGTAGACCGAGCCGTTGAGGTTGACCGACGTGCTGGCCGACACCCGGCCGTTCTGGTTGACCGCGTAGCCGATCATCGTGGCGTTGCCGTGGTCCACGTCGATGCGGCCGGTGGCGGCGTTTTCTGCGGTGCCGTTGCCGCCGGCCAGCAGCCCGACGGCCTGGTCGTTGCTGACTTCGACCAGCAGACCGCGCAGGCTGGTGCCGGTCTCGGACGGCCGCGGTGCGGCCAGGTAGACCTTGCTGCCCGCGGCCAGCATCACCTGGCCATCGGGCGCACTCAGCGTGCCCTCGTTGCGCACCTGTGGTGCCGCCAGCAGCACCAGGCCGCCAGGCGCGGCGGTGATCACGGCGCCGCCTTCAACCAGCACGTTCCCCGGCGCCGCGCCCAGCGCCGCATCGGCACCGAGGACCGGCGCGGCGCTCTGACGCAACAGGCCACCGACCACGCGCGACTCGTCGAACTTCAGGCTGCTGGCGATCAGGCTGTTGACGTTGATGCGACCGGTCGAGCCGAACACGATGCCGTTGGGGTTGTAGAGATACACGCGCCCGTTGGCGTTGAGCACGCCGTCGATCACCGTCTTGTTCTCGAAGGCGCCACCCGAGACCTTGTTGAGCAGCACCGAGGTGCTCGAGGGCTGCACGATGTTGAGCTGGGCGTCGCGCCCGATGTCGAACGTGCGCCAGTCGACGATGTTGGTGGCATCGGTCTGCGTCAGCCGGGCCGTGGTGCGACCGGTGACCGGATCCCTCACCGGCGCGCTGTACGTCACCGGCGTGCCGGTGCGCTGGGTGTTGCCGGTGGGCAGCGCGGTGGCGGCCACCCGGCCCGCCGACTGGGCGTGCGACACCTCGGTGGCCAGCAGGGCCAGCGCCACCCACAGCGCCAGACGGCTCAGCGCCGGGCGCTGCTGCGACGTGTTGCCACGCGCACGCCGGGCTGCCACGGCACGCGAGGGAGGAGGGGTGCGTCGCAGGTTCATGGTGTCAGTAGGCCCACAGGGCGCGCGCGTGCAAGCGCAGATCACCAGAACGCGTGGTGTCGCCGGCCACCAGGGCCCGTGCGAGATCGGCTTCAAGGCTCAGGCCCGACGGCGCGGACAGACGCAGGCCCAGGCCCGCACCGCCCAGGGAGCTGAAACGCGGTTGTGGTGCGACCGCCTGCAGGGTCCTCAAACGCGCCAGGTCCACGAACACCAAGCCGCCCAGCCGCCAGTCGGACGACGCCGCGCCCAGCGCCACCCGCGGCGTGCGCAGCTCGAACGTGGTGCGCAAGCCGATGTCGCCGGCGATCTCGCCCTCGAGGTAGCCGCGCACGCTGTCGGCGCCGCCGGCCACCATCTGCTCGGTGGGCACCAGCGGGCCGGTGCTTTGCTGCACGTCGAGCTTGGCGTACAGCGCCCAGCGGCCCAGCGGCTCGGTGTGTGCCAGGCCGCCGCGCACCGACAGGAAGTTGGCCGACGCGCCCGCGCGCTTGGCGGCGAACTTGGCGTCGGTATTGCCCAGCAGGCCGCGTATGCCGGTGGTGAGCGTCAGGTCGAGCGCGCTGAGGCGCTCGCCATCGATCAGGCTGCCGTTGTAGCTGGCCACCAACGGCACGTAGCTGATCGGTGAATCGCTGCTGCCGCCGCCACGCACCATCACGGTTTGCGCAATGTCCTTGTAATCCAGCCCGGCGGACACGGTCTGCGGCATGTCGGTGCCCGCACCGAAGCTCGAGCTCAGGCGCAGCCCCGCGGTGTCTGAATTGCCCAGCAAGCCCAGCCCCGGCGCATTGGCCAGGCTGGCGAACTGGCTGCGCGAATGCACGGCATACAGCGACAGCACCGAGCCGATGGGCTCGACCGGCAGGGTGTAGCTCAGCGAGGCCACGCGGGCATCGCTGGGCCGCTCGGGCGCGGCCTGCAGCGTCAACGACACGCTGTGATGGCGCTGCCAGAGGTTGTCGTAGTGCAGCGACGCCGACAGCCGCGTTGCGGTGGTGTTGGGCGTTTGGCGGTTGTTCAGCTCGACGCTGCCATGCAGCGGCAGCTGGTCGTCCACATCGAGCTGCACCTCGACCGTGCCGGGCAAGGCGCCCGCCTTGAGCACCGGCGTGACGCGGGCATCTGCCGTGCGGTTCAGCGCAGCCACCTGGGCTTGCAGCACCGGGAAGTTGGGCACCTTGCCCTCGGCGAGTTCGGGCACGGCGGCCTTGAGCGAACTGGGCAAGGTGTACTCAGCGCCGTTGACGCGCAAGCGGTCCACCTCGCCTTCAACCACCTGCAGCGCCACTTCGCCCGTGTCGACCGCCTGCTCGGGGATGGACACCGCCACCGTCAGGTAACCCGCGCTTTGATAGGCCTTTTCGAGCGCGGCGCGGGCGGCTTCCACATCGCGCAGCGTCTTGCGCTCACCCAGGTGGGGCGTGACGGCGAGCTCGATGGCCAGCGCGCTGAGCACGCTGTTGCCACCGACCACGTACTGGTAGATGTCAAAGCGCGGCAAGCCCTGCTCTGCCGCCGGCGCAGCGCCGTCTGCGGCCACCGCGTTGGCGGCTGCGGCCATGCCCGCCAGCAGCCACAAGGCGGCCTTCAGGCCGGGGCGCAGGGGCGTCAGGAGCGCGTTGAGAGTCGTCATGCGTACATGATCCGAGTGCGCTGTGACGTAATCATTAAAAGCATGTAAACAGGTCTTTATGAATTTGTAATGCGCAAGTCATTTGAAATGATCAATGACGTGGCCAGGGCCAAAACAACGGCCCCTGGAGAGGGGCCGTTGAACACACCTGCGCAAAGCCGGGCCGGCTGGCCCGGCTGCCGATCACAGCTTGGTGAGGGGCGAGCAGTTGTTGACCTTGCCGCTCGTGTCGACGCGGCTGTATTTGGCCTGCTTGGCGACAACGGCACCCGAAGCAGCCGAGTCGAGGTACGCAAGACCTTTCAGATCGGTCAGCGCCGACGACTTGAAGCCGTTGAGCAGCGACACCACGGCGGCCTTCTTGGCCGTGTCCGTCATGGCCGTCAGGTACATGCCGTGCATCACATAGGCGAACGGATAGGCACCGTTGGCAATCTGTGCACGGGTGGCCGCTTGGGTCATGTAGTTCGTGCCGTCAAAGTTCGGGCTCATGCCGTCGACCTTCACGAAACGGGCGTAGGTGCTGATTGCAGCACCGTCGCCCGTGCCCAGCACGCCAATGGCGTAGTCCGTCGACGAAGCGATGGCCGCCTTGGCGGTGGTGCTGGTCGCATGGGCCTGCACGTCCAGCGCAGCAGTGTCGTCCGCCGTCACGCCGTTGGTGCGGATCGCCAGACCACCCAGCAAGCCACCGGCCTTGGCCACGGCCTTGTCGATGGACTTGGCCTCGAGGGCCTCATCATTGCCGCCGCACTGGCCGTTGACGAAGAAGATGTTGGACGAGGCTTGCGTGCCCGACAGGTCGTCACGGCGGGCCAGCTTGAGTTGGTCGGTCAGCGTGCTGTCGCCGGTCAGGGTGGCCAGCGAGTTGATCTTGCCGCCTTCGGAAACCAGGCTGGCGTAGTCAGCGCGGCTGATGCTAGGCTGGCAGGCAGCGGTGTTGATGCCGGGGGAGACGATGCAGGCGTCAACATCGGCGGCCTTCAAGCTCTTCTTTTGCAGCGCGATGTACAGCGGCTGGCTGACCGCCACGCCGAACGACTGCAGCAACAGCGGAACCTGCGTCAGCGTCGAGACCTTGCCCTTAGCGGCGGGGTACAAGGCGTACAGCTCTTCGGCGCGCACATCGCTCAGCGCCATGTCGGCCGTTTGCGTGGTGTGCGAGGTGCAGGCCACCGACGTGGCCGTCCCCAAGGTGCAGAAGGCGTTCGCCACCGTGCCGCCAGGCGTGGTGATGTTTTTGGCCGGGCCGATGAAGGGCACGTCGGCTTCAGGAATCGCCTTAGTGACGTCGGTCTCACCAACCTTAGGCGTCTTGCCCAGCAGTTGCGACACGCCACCGGCCGAGCCGTTGTTGACGTTGTTGATGACGTAGACCAATGTGCCGGCGGCATAGCCACTGCTGGCGACGGCCCTGGTCTTGCCAAGAAAGGACTTGACGCCAGGAATCGTGGTGGTGATTTCGATCGGGGTCATCGCTGTGACGTCAAACAGCGTGGCGTTCGCAACGGTCAACAAGTTGGCCTGCTGAGTGGACGCACCACCAATGAACACAGTGGCGGCTGGTGCGCAGTTAACGACCAGGTCCAAGGCTTGCTGCGCCGTGGGGGTGGCACCGACGGTGCATTTGGTGGAGTCGACAGCGGCAGCGTGCGAGGCCATCGAGCACGTGGCGATGGCTGCAGCGGAGATCAGACGAAGTTTCAGGTTCATAGAGTCCTCATGGGAGTTGATTTGGAAATGGGATTTGCCGGTGCGCTGCTGCCGAATGCCCTCGGCGGCAGCCCTCACGCGGTCACCACCCTCTCGCCCAGAATGGTTGCCGCGCCGGCAGTCAGTAAACACAACAGGTGGAGCTTGTCGCTTTCACACCAGTAGATCTGTTTACCGACTTTTGAGAGTTTGCACACTCAATGCGACATTTCGATGTGGCGTGCGGCGCTGTGGTTGAGCGCACAGGCTCAAATTCGTTGATCCATATGGACCAAGGTCAAACCGATATACGGCGATCGCCTGGCGCAAACAAAAAAGCCACCCGCAAAAGGGTGGCCGACTGAAAGCAGCGCCGAAAGTTAAAACTCCGTCGCCATGGATTCAATGGATGAATGTGAATACAGCGGTGAACCCCATGGCGTGCATGCCATGCCAAAAATATTCTTGGGCAGCGCGTGGCAGGAATGCCCGCGGCCGTGCCGAGTGGTCAGTGCGTGGCCGTTGCGGCGCATCACTGCCCTTCGAATCCCTGGTAGCCCATGCCGCCGCTGAGGCGAAAAGGCGTGCGCAGGTGAGCACGAAAAGAGGGGGGTCAACAGCGGGCATGCCGTTGACGGTCTGGCTACGGCTTCAAACTGATGAGTCAACCACGGGCGAGTGGCAAAGAAGCCTCAGTTGAAGACCCGGGCCTTTCAGGCCCGGTCGATGAACAGCCGCAATCAGCGCTGGAAGATCACAGCCACGGCGCCGTCGGTGCCGTTTTGATTGATGTAAGCCACGGAATCGTTCGAGCCAGTCTGATAGATCACGGCGATCGAAGCGGTCGTGCCGTTCTGTTCAATGAAAGCGATGGCCTTGGTGGCGGTGCTGTCCTGGAAGATCACGGCGTTGTTCGAATCGGCGCCGTCGCCACCCAATGAGGCGTCCGCGAACGCAGTGACGAAATCACCGTCCAGCTCGTCGGCGGCGGTCAATTCGATGTCGGAGGCGAACGAAGCGCCTGCAGCCAGGGCCAGGGAAACAGCGAAAGCGATTTTCTTGAAGTTCATGATGAAGGTTTCTTTCTATGGATAAGAGTTAAAAAAGGGACGAAGAAAGTAACAAAGAACGTACTGCCTTGAAACCAGGTCGGTGGTCGGAATTTTGATTCTTGACCCTATCTAGTTTTCCGACAGCAAAACAACTATAAAAGCACCAAATTACCTTAATGTGACCAACTATCTTTTTGGATAGTTTTATTATTTTTAAAAAAATATCAAAGGGGTAATGCTTCACGGGCAGCAGCTACCCGAGATTTCTCAACGCTGGGTGACTATCACCCCATTGCCGACGATGAAAACCTGAACCGGCACCCCGGCGACGGGATTGCTGATGTTCACGATGTTGTCGTTGCCGATTTCGAAAAAGGTGACGTTGCTGTCGCCGGTCTGGGTGATGTTGGCCACGTTGCCGTTGCCGCGTTGCACCCCGTTGAGCACGTTGCCAAGACCGGTTTGCGAGACGTCGATGCTGTTGCCGATGCCCTCTTGGGTGATGGTGGCGATGTTGTCGTCGTCGGACTGCACCACGCGGGCGCGGTTGAGGTCGCCGATCTGGGTCACATAGGCCTCGTTGTGACCGCCTTCCTGATCGATCTGAGCGATGTTGCCGGTGTCGCCGTCGAGGGTCTGGTCGATCAGCGCGATGTGGTCGCCGCCACTTTGGCGTATGGTCGCAGCGGTCAACAAGATGTCGGCCTGACCGAAGTCGGAGTACTCGGTCAGGTCCACTGCAGCCATCGCTGGGGCGGCCGGCAACAGCAAGGCAGCACCCAGCACCACACCACCGCGCACCACCGAGCGCACCGTGGCGGCCAGATGAAGCTCATGACGATCACAGGGACCACTCATCGTTAGCTCCAGTACGGGTTGAAGAGTTTTTCAAGCATTTGCGTTAGTTTGCACAGTCAATGCGACATTTCGATGTGGTGAGCGGCGCTGTGGTTGAGCGCATGGGCCCAAAGGCGTTGGTCCATGGGAACCAAAGGCCTGCGCCGCAGCGCGCTCAGCGCTCGGTGGTCATCAGCAGCTTGAGCTCGCGGCAGCGTGTGATGGCCTGCACGCGGTTGTGCACATTGAGCTTGCGGTAGATGCGCTGCAGGTGGTTCTTGATCGTCAGGCTGCTCAACGACAAGATCATGCCAATCTCCGGGTTGCTCTTGCCGCGGATGACCCATTCCAGCACCTCGAGCTCGCGCTCGGACAGCGCCACCCCTGGCGGCAGCGCCGGCACGGTGGCATTGCGGCTGGCCAGCACGCGCAAAAAGGCGATGTGCAACTGCGGCAGCAGCAGCGACAAGGCGAAAGCATCGCGCACGTTGGGGCTGTGAGCCAGGCCGAACAGCGCGAAGAAGGTGCTCCCACCGGCCAACGGCCCGGTGCCATGCGCCAGCACATTTCGCAAGCCCAGCTGGCGCACCTCGTCGCTCAGCGCGCCCCAGGCCGCGCCCGCCGTGTCGTGCGCGCCATCGGCCGCACCGGCTTGTGCCAACGCATCAGGGGGCGCGTCGGGCGGCGGCAACAGGCAGGGCGAGCGCCCCGTGGCTGCGCAGTGCTGGGCGATGCGCAGGCCCAGCCCGTCGACCGGGTCGACCAGTCTGGCCAGCACCTCGGGCGCATGGGCCGCACTGTGCAGGTACTCGGCATGGGTGACGCGGCCGTGCTCGTTGAGCCGCAGGCACACCAGCACTTCGTACGGCAGCAGTGCGCGCAGCGGGCCCTGCGACCACAGGAAAAACTGGCGAAGACGCTGGATCTCTGCGCTGGCCTCGATGGCCTGCAGCAGGGCTTTTTCTTCGGCCGGATTGAGCAGTACCAGATCCTGCATGCGTGCCGTTGCGCGGTGTTTCAAGGGGCCGATGAGATCGGCCAACGCAACCCCAACCCTGTGGCCACCGGTCTCATCGTGATTTCCAGTACTGGTTGAAGATGTCGCCCACCGGAGCCGACGCGCCGGAGGCGGCAGCCGCTGGCGACCTGGGAAGGGGCTGCGCCCTCGGCACGGAGGCGGGTGCCGAGGCAGCGTCCGCCACCGGAACCACTCGGGTCGGGGCCGGCGACGCTGCGGGCTGTGACGCGGTTGGCGTTGCGGGTGGTGGCGCCGCGGCGCGCGCCGGCGCAGAGGCGGGTTGCAGCACCGGTATCGATGCGACAGCCGCTGCCGGCGCCGGCGCAGGTGGCACCGGCGTTGACCGTGCGGCTGGTGGTGCCGCTGGTGGTGCCGCTTGCGGGGCCGGTGTGGGGGCAACGGCTGGCGCAGGGGATGGCGGCGGCGTGCGCAGCGCCGGGACAGGCGCTGGCGGCGTCGACGCGCTGGCCTCACGCTCGACAGGATCAGGCTCTGCGGGCACAGGCCGCACCGGGGCCAAGGGGCTCAGACAAGGCCGCTGCGGTGCCGCGCGCACCGCCGCAGAGCGGCCGCTCGCGGCCGAGTCCTCCGCCGACAGGGGCCGGATGATCGCATCGCAGTCGGCCAGCGTGCGGCGCAGCGGTATCGGCGAATTGTCCGCAGGCAGCGGCTCGCCGATGTTGGTCAGGGCGTCGACCAGCGCCGACTGCACCACCGGATGGTCCCACTCGCCAGGGTCTTGCAACTCGAGATATCGATCGCGTATGCCGAAGGCCGTGAGGTGCAAAACGGCGGACTCCACGGCTTCGCGAACGGCGAGCTGTGCTGGCTCGTTGGTGGTGAAGCCGGTCTCGGCCTGCAGCAGCTTCTGGTAGTCCACAAATTTGTAGAGCGTGGCCGAGAACTGCGTGGAATAGATCGTCTTGGTGACCGACACCGTGGTCAGCACCTGGCCGGTGCGCACATCCACGCTGCGCAGCCCCACCGTCACCTGGTCCACCCGGTACTGTTTGCTGGCGCCGATGCCGAGGTAGTTGGCCCCCTTGCCGCCGGTGCGCACATTCGACTCGTAGGCGATGACGCCGCCTTCGATGATCAGGCTGGCGGGCGTCATGTTGGGCAGGTTGATGACCGGCTTGCCCTTGTCCGTGGGCGACTCGACGGCGCGAACGATGCGCCGCTCGGTGAGCAGGTTTTGCAGGCCTTCACGCTCCACAGGCACGAACCAGCCGGAGTCTTCCAAAGCCTTGACGAGGATCGATGCGGCACCTTGCGTGACCAGTGTGGAGTACGCGCTCTCGGGCCCGGACTTGTACTGCCCGGTCTGGTCTCGAAAGCCATACACCGCCACCGGCAGCTTGACGGCGGGCCGGGGCAGACGGGACAGGTCGCGAGTGATCTGGCTGGTCGGTGTGAGCGCGGCGTTCGAGCGCACGTTGGACGGCGGCACCGACGAACACGCGCCAAGCGCCAGCGACACCACCAACGCACACGATCCGCAACGCTCACGCAACAGTGCGATCGCAGTGGTGGTCGTGGGCATCTCAGGGCACCCCATTCAGCGAGGAGCTGCCCACCTCGAACGTCACGACCGAGCCCGTGCTTTTGTCGGTGGTGTCGATCCGCACAATCCCGTTGCCGAGGTCGGTGACCGTGATGGTGTAGGCGCCTGTGTCGTAGTTGCCGGGCACCAGGTTGTTGTTTTTGCCAAACAGGTTGTTCAGCGCCTGGCTCTGCAGGCGAGACAGGATGGCCCTTTGCAAGTTGTCATTGAAGGATTCAAGCCCCGATTTTTCCGGCGCCTTGTACTTGTTTTGCGCATTGGCCTGCGCCAGCAGGCCGGCGGCGTTGTTCGGATTACCGCCAAACGATGGGTTCATCGGCGTGTAGATCATTTCGGTGGCGAAGGACGGGCCTGCCAGCACGGCACAGGCAATGGCAAACGCACTCAAAAGTCGGCAGTGGGGTACGCAGTTCATGGCGTGGCGGAGTGGTTGAATGGTCTGTTGAAAGGGAATGGGTCGAGGTCTGTGGCCGAGACGTGCGTCACCAGCCATCGCGACCCACATCGGGATCGGCCTGATCAAGAAAGCGCAGGTTGCTTGCCACGGCGGCGGAGTACACCTGCTCGACCGCATCGAGGCTGGCGTTGCGAATGGCATCGAACTTCATCGGCAAGGGCGCGACGAAGACGGGGCGCTGTGCCAGGCTGACCATCACTTGGTTGCCGTAACGACGGGAGGGTCGCTCGATGATGACCAGGGTGTATCGGTCGCCATCGGCCTTCTCACGCCAGTAGTCGGTGAACCGGCGAAAGAACTCGAGGCCGCCGGAGGTGTAGGTCTGGTTGACGATGAGGTTCATGTCGCCATCCGGGGCCGATTCAGCAGCACCCGAGCTTTGCGCCAGGCACGGCGAACACACAGCCACAACGGAAGCAAAAACCGTCATGACCAGCCATGCCCGACACAAACGGCACACCGGGGCGAATGCGCGAGCGACTGCGCGAATCCGGTTGATCAACTCTTGATGCACAGCGTGCTCGAGCCGGTCGTGGTGCACACCACCGTGAACTCCTCGAGGCTCACGATGGTGGTGTCGCCAACGTGGTGAGCCACGCCGCTCATACCCTGGCTGGAATCGGTCACCACGCTGAAATCGCCCTGCCGGCTCATGGTGGTGGTGGCACCGTCCTGCCAGGTGATGAGCGTCAAGTCGCCCACGCGGTGAACGACAGAACTGCGCTCGGGCTCGCGGCACACCAAGCCATCAGCCATGTTGCCGCAAGCCGTCTGGGCGGATGCCGCTGCCGCGCCGAAGCACAGGACCACCCCAAAAAAACAAAACTTGATCGACATGCTGACGACTCGCTCTTAATTGCGTAAATCACTTTAAGCAACCACGGTGACCAAGGTATGACAAGAGTTTCACAAGGTCATTGCTACGTGCGCACCGGCGATGAGGGAAACGGCAAGCCGCGAACGCGCGGGCGTAGCCTGGTCACCAGGGTCGTCGGCGGAGCTGACAAAGGCCCGCACGGAGGGGGTGGCGAGCGTCGAACGGACTGATCCGTTCGGATCAGCCCTCACCAGCTGTCGTAGGCCTCGCCGTCGAGGCTCTTGCCGGGTGCGCCGCTGTGCACGTCGTAGACGCCTTCACGGGTGGCGGCTTCTGGCGGCGGCACGATCACCCAGCTGGCTGCGCTGTCGGTGATGGGGTCACTGGGCACGCGGCGCAAGTAGCGCTTTTCGGCCAACTCTTCGAGGGTGAGCGGATAGCGGCCGCGGTCGGCAAAGAACTTGTCGATGGCGTCTCGCATGATGTGCAGATCCTGCTTGAGCACCGCCTCACGACTGCGCTCGACGCTGTGCAAGTAGCGCGGCATGGCCAGCGTCATGAGGCTCGCGATGATGGCCATCACGACCATCAGCTCCATCAAGGTGAAGCCCGTGCTGCGCGTGCGGCGTGGCATCACCATTCCCGGTACGGCCGGCCGCCCAGGCTGAGCTGGGTCGACAGCGAATAGACATCGAACACATCGCGACCGGGCTGCGGGTTGTCGGCTTCGCTCGCGTAGCTGCGCAGGCCCCAGGTGGCCTCGGCGGGCAGCGCCGGATCGGCCAGCGGATCGCGCGGCAAGCGGCGCATGAAATAGAGCTTTTTTTCGCGCTTGGGGTCGGACAGGTCGGGCACGCCGCGCCACAGCGCGTCGAGGTCGGGCGGATAGCCGGACTCCTCAGCCGACTTCTTGACGCGGTTGGCATCGGCCGCCAGCTTGTAGGCGTCGATGCCCTCGCGGATTTGGCGCAGTGCGCCGCGCAGTTCCTGCTCGTGGCTGCGCTGCACCGCCAGATCGGCAAAGGTCATGGCGCCGCCGGCCAGCATGGCCAAAATGGCCACGGTGATGAGCAACTCGATCAGCGTGAAGCCACGCTGACGCGCACGGTGCAACCTTGCGCCGGGCTGCTCAAGCCGCTCGTGGTTCACTCGGCGAACTCGGCCTGGGCTCGCCGACGTGGGATTCGTTGGCGCGCACCTTCAGCAGAGCGCTCCGCGGACGCTTCCGGCTCGGCGGGAGAATCCGCGGCCACATTCGCCTGCGCATCGGCAGGCTCACGCGATGCCGATGCGCCAGCGCGCGCCGGCGCCACCGACAACTTGCCCATGTCTTCCAGCTGGAGCCTGGGCGCGCCCACGCTTTTTTCGGTGCCGCCGGGCTGCTCGCTGCGCGAGGCCGGTCCGGTGGCAAGGTTGCGCACGACACGTGGTGTGATGAGCAGGACGATCTCGGTCTTGCTGCGGTCGCTGCGCTCGCTCGAGAACAGCCGCCCGAGCACCGGCAGGTCGATCAGCCACGGCAGGCCCGCTGCGCCCTTGCGGTCCTCGTCGCTGATGAGACCGGCCAGCGCCTGGGTTTCGCCGTCTTTCAAGCGCAGTTCGGTGGTGGCCAGCCGGGTGCCAATCTGGTAGGTCAGCGAGCCGGACCGGCTGCGCACTTCCTTGACGATGTTGCTCACCTCGAGGCTGACCTTCACGCCCACCTCGTTGTTCAGGAACACGTTGGGCTCCACGTCGAGCTTGAGCCCCACATCGAGGTAGCTCACCGATTCGGAGGTGCCCACGTTGGGCATCGAGTTGGTGGTGATCACGGGCACGCGGTCGCCGATGAGAATCTTGGCCTTTTCTCGGTTCTTGACCCGGATGCGCGGGTTGGCCAGGATGTTGGTGTCACCGTTTTCGGCGCGCAGGTTGGCCGACGGGCTGTCGATGCCCACGCTCGATCCCTTGATGCCGCGCAGCTTGTCGAGCGTGAGCTGAGTGGTGGTGAGCGTGTTGTTCTGGACGGTCGTGTTGCCTGTGGCGGTGGACACCACGGTGGCCGGGTTCTGCACGATGTTGAGCACGGTGAACTTGCCCGGCGGGTCGATGCCGATCTCGGTCATGCGCGAGCGCTTGACTTCGAGCACCTCGACGTCAAGCATGACTTCGGGCTCGGCGAGGTCTTGCGTGGCGATCAACTTTTCGGCCAGCCGGATCGCGTTGGGGGTGTCTCGCATCGTGATGGTGTTGAGCTTGTCGTCGGCGTACAGGTCCTTGGTCTTGAGCACCGTCTTGAGCATCGTGAGCACCGTCTTGGCTTCGGCGTTCGAGAGATAGAACGTCTTGACGCTGAGCTCGAGGTAGTCCTTTTGCTTGTCGGGCGTGTTCGGGTAGATCAGCACCGTGTTGTCGTTGAGCGTCTTGCGCTCGAGCTGGTTGGTGATGGTGAGCACGCCAATGACGTCTTCGACGCTCAGGTCCGAGATCGACAGCGTGACCTTGATGTCGGGCTTGACGTCGCGGTCGAACACGAAGTTGATGCCGGTGCTGCGTGACAGCGCATCGAACACCGACTTCAGGTTGGCCTCGCGAAAGTCGAGCGTGACCGGTTTGCGCAGCCGCGCCTTGAGCACCGGTTCGGTGGGCTCGGGCTTGCCTCCGGCCTGCTCGTCGAGCTGCCGGCGCAGCGCCAGCGCGCGCGCATGGGCCGGGTTGTCGGTGAGCACCTGGCGCAGCTTCTGCTCGGCCTCGTCGCGGTTGCCCTGCGCCAGAGCGGCATCGGCCTCGTCGAGGCGACGCTGCTGCCGACGCAGTTGCGCGATGTCCTCGAGGCCCGAACGAGCGCGGTTGTTGGCCGCGTCGAAGCCCAGCGCACGCTGGTAAGCAGACTGCGCCTCGTCGAACTGCTGCGCCTCACGTGAGGCATCGCCTTGCCTGATGAGCTTGTTGAGCTGCACCTCGCGCTGGCGCATGGCGAGCAACCGGTACTCGGTGTTGCCCGGGTCGAGTGCCAGCGCCTTGTCGATCTGTGTCAGACCCTCTTCGGGCTTGCCCTGCTCGATCAACTCCTTGCCGCTGCGCACCAGTTCGCCACCGGGCGCGCAGGCCACCAGCAGCCACGCCACGGCGAGCGCTGCGGCCAGCAGCCGTGCGGGTCGGACCATGAGGCGCCGGGGCGCGCTCATGGCGTGTTCCCCAGCACCAGTTCCTGGGTTTCGTTCAGCGGAAGGTAGGTCAGCTTCATGTTTTGGTTCGTCATCTGGTCGACGCGGAACACCGCATCGACGGTGTCACCGGCCTTGACCGGAATCACGCGGTTGCCCTGGGTGAAAAACGCCGTGAGCACGCCGTCTTCGAGCAGCTTGCCCATGTAGGCGTAGGGAAAGGGCGGTGCCACCGGCCTGGGCGGTGGCGGCGGCGGTGCCTCAGGCACGACAGGCGCCCAACTGGTGGTGCCAAACAGCGTGGCCGACTCATGGGCGGCTTCGAGCGCGTGCTGCCGGTCTTCAAGCCGATCAACACGCAGCGCCGTGGCACCGCCCTGCCCTGGCGCCGCTGCCGCCGTCGATCGCACGCGCTTGGGCGCGGCGGCTTCGACCACGGGCTCGTCAGCCGTGCTCAGCTCGACCACGCGCTCGGCGATCAAGGCGCCGCCGAGCACCACGATCGCGATGGCGATGCGCTTGCGCGCGGGGGTCATGGCGGCCATGGTGTCAGCGCTCCCGAGCAGGCTGCAGCGCCGCGGTGGCGACCGCTCGCGGCGGTGAATCGGGCCGCGCCACGAACAGCACGAAGCGGATCTGCGCTTCGAGCACGGGCGACTTGGCGTCGCCGCGGCGCACGTTGAGCTCTTCCATCGCCAGGCCGGGCAACTCGCGCATGGCCTCTCGGATGAAGCCGCGCAGCGCCTTGTAGTCGGCCTTCACCGGCAGCACGATGGCGTAGCGCGCCAGCAAGCCTGCGGGCTCGGGGCTGAACTTGAACTCGGCCTGGTCGAGCTGCACGCCCTGGCGCCGGGCGGCCGCGTGCAGCACGCGCAGCGAGCTGGCCATTTCGCCTTCGGACGGAAAGCGCTGCATGAACGCCGCAAGTTGGCGTTGCGGGGCGGATTCGGTGGGCGCGGGGTGCGCCGCACCGTCGGCCATGCGCTGCTCGAGCGCGGCGCTTTCTTCAACCAACCGTGCGGTCTCGGCGCGCTGCGGCGCGATGCCGCCCAACCACAGCACGGCGCACGTCAGTGCCAGCGCGGCGGCCACCCAACCGGGCAGCCCGACGCCGCGCCAGACGCTGACGAGGTTCCACAGGTGGCGCTTCATGGCAGGCCGTGCCAGCTGGCCGCGAGGGTGAACGACAGCACCGGCTGGCCATCGCGCGCCACGGTGTTGTAGCCCTCGAGATGCACTTCGCGCAGCGCCGACTGCGCGGCCATGCGGTCGACGTAGGCGAGCAACTCGTTGATGTCGCGCGCTTCGCCGGCAAAGCGCAGCGTGCGCTCGCGCGCATTGGGCGTGAGCGACAGCGCGCCCAGGCCGCGGGCATCGGCGTCCTCGACGGCATCGAACAGCCGCTCCCACGGCACGGCGAGTTCTTCGATGACGCCGTTGGCGCGGCCGATGTCGGCGCGCGTGAGCGCATCGGGTGCGGCCGAGGCGCGCGGGCTGGCCCCGCGCAGCCGCTCGCTGAGCAGCTCGTGGCGGCTGGCGGCCGCTTCATGCCGCTGCGACACGCGCGTCTGGAAGACGACCAGCAGCGCCAGCAGCAACGCCATCGCGGCCAGCGCCGCGCCGCTGAGCCAGCGCCAGCGCAGCCGCGGCGGCGCGACGAAATCGAGTTGCAGCGCAGCGCGCGTCATGCGGCGAGCGCCTCGGATTCGGAGTCGGCGGGCCCGGGCAACGGCACGAACGACCAATGCGAATTGGCGCGCCAGGCGTAGGCGCGCGTCTCGGCCATGCCGCCGGGCGTGCGCACCACGTAGACCGGGCAGCGCGGCGCGTCGATGCCGAGCGTGAACCATTCGCGATCGAGCAGCCGCGCCAGATCGCCGTCGCCGCTCGGCAGCCGGCGCACGTGCAGCGGCTCGCTGGGCGTCATCAGCACAGCGGTGGTCCAGGCGGCTTCGACCGACACGAACCAGCACCAGCCGGCCTCGAGCTCGAAGCGCGAGCGGTTGTGGTCGTGCATCAGCGCGGGCTGCACGCTGGCCAGCTTGAGACCGCGCGCGAGCGCCAGCGCGGCCAGCCGGTCGAGCAGCGCGGCGTCGATCGCGCACGCCAGCGTGGCCGCGCCGTGGCGCTCGGCGTGCTGACGCACCGTCCAGCCGCGGGCGACCTCGCCATAGGCTTCGACAAACACCTGCTCGGCCAGCCGCTGCCGCTGCGCAGGGGTGGCCAGATCGTCGCGCCACGGCACGATGCGGTAGCGCACGCACTCGCCGCCCAGCACGCAGTCGAGCCGCGTGCCGCGGCGCAGTGCGCGCGCATCGAGCTCGGCTTCGAAGCCGGCGAGCAGGGAATCGAGCGCGCTCACGCCTTCGACGGGCGCGGCGCCCGCCGCGTCGCCCAGGCGAAACAGCGCGCGATCAGGCGACCAGCGTGACACGGTTGATCTCGTCGAGTGTGGTCAGGCCGTCGAGGAACAAATCGACCGCCGCGTCGCGCAAAAAGCGCGTGCCGTTGCGCCGCGCGGCGTCCTTGATCTGGCGCACCGGGGCGCGCGCGACGATCAGCTCGCGCAGCGCGTCGTCGAGGATGAGCAGCTCACCCACCGCCTTGCGGCCCTTGTAGCCGGTGCCGCGGCACTTGCCGCAGCCGTGGCTGGCGCGCAGCACGCGGCCTTCGACGCGCGCGGGGTCGATCAGCGACTCGCGCAGCGCGGCTTCGGTGACCGAAACAATCTCGCTGCAATGCACGCAGTTCACGCGCACCAGCCGCTGCGCGAGCACGCCGGTGAGCGCCGACACGAAGCTGTACGGATCGACGTCCATGTGGGTGAAGCGGCCGATCACGTCGAACACGTTGTTGGCGTGCACGGTGGACAGCACCAGGTGGCCGGTGAGCGCGGCCTGGATGGCGATCTGCGCGGTCTCGGGGTCGCGGATCTCGCCGACCATGATCCGGTCGGGGTCGTGGCGCAGGATCGAGCGCAGGCCGCGCGCGAAGGTCAGGCCCTTCTTCTCGTTGACCGGGATCTGCAGCACGCCGGGCAGCTGGTATTCGACCGGGTCTTCGATGGTGATGATCTTGTCGTGACCGTGGTTGGTCTCGGAAATCGCCGCGTACAGCGTGGTCGTCTTGCCGCTGCCGGTCGGGCCGGTGACCAGCAGCAGCCCGTAGGGGTCGCGCGCCATGCGGCGGAAGGTGGCCAGCGTGGTGTCGTCGAAGCCCAGCACGTCGAGCCGCAGGCCCGACGCCTGATCGGCCAGCGAGCGCTTGTCGAGCACGCGCACCACCGCGTCCTCGCCGTGGATGCTGGGCATGATGGACACGCGAAAGTCGATCTCGCGACCGAGCGCACGCACGCGGAAACGCCCGTCTTGCGGGATGCGCCGCTCGGCGATGTCGAGCTCGGACATCACCTTCAGGCGCGACAGCACCTGCTCGGCGAGCTCGCGGCCTTCGATCGAACCGACCTGCGCCAGCGTGCCGTCGAGCCGGTACTTGATGACCAGGCCGCTGAGGTGCGACTCGATGTGGATGTCGCTCACGCCGCTCTTGAGCGCGTCGTACAGCGTGGAATGCACCAGCTTGACGACCACGCTGGTGCCTTCGCCGATGGAGCGGATCGACAGGTCTTCGAGATCGGCGCCGCTGTCGGCGGCCTGCTCGCCGGTGGGCAGCGCGGTGTCGATGGCGCGCATGGAGTCTTCATGGCGCGACAGCAGCGCGGCGATGTCGTCGGCGCTGGCCAGAGCGATTTCGTGCGGCACGCCCAGGTGCTCGACGCACCACGCCTGCAGCGCGTCGTTGAACGGGTCGGACACCACCGCCCAGATCACGCCGGCCTCGCGAAACGCCAGACAGCCGCGGCGTGCGCCCTCGGCGTAGTCGATCAGATCAAACGCCGGCGGCAGGCTGGCCAGCACGGCGTTGTCGAACACGCGGTGGTGCAGCGCCCGGCCCAGCGCGTGCACCAGTGCTTCGGCCGACACGGCGAGGTCGTCTTCGAGCACCGCGCTCACGCTGCGCTGCTCGCTCGAGGCGCGCTGGCGCGCCGCGCGCACCACATCGGGCGTGAGCCTGACGATGAGCGCCTCGTCGTGCAACAAGGATTCGTTGACCGTGTTCACTGGATGCTGCCTGCGAGTTCGAAGATCGGTGCGTACATCAGCAGCACGACCACGCCGATCACCACGCCCATGACGATCATCAGCAGCGGCTCGAACAGCCGGATGAACCACTCGATGGACTGCGAAATGTCTTCTTCGTGAAAGCCGGCGGTGCGCTCGAGCATCTCGCCCATCTGGCCGGTTTTCTCGGCCACGCGCAGCAAGCGCAGCGACACCGCGGTGGTCAGGCCGTGCGTCTCGAAAGCTGCCGAGATCGAGCGGCCCTCGCCGATGTCGCGCCGTGCCGCGGCCAGCGCCGGGTGCAGCGAGATCGGCAGCAGACCGACCACCATGTCGAGCGCGGTCACGATGGGGATGCCCGCTTGCTGCAGCATGCCCAGCGCGCGGTAAAAGCGCGCGAGCTGGTACACGCGCACCACCTCGCCGATGTGCGGAATGCGCTGGATCTGGCGGCCGATGGCCAGCTGCACCGACGCTCGCGTGAGCGCGTAGCCCACACCGCCCAGCAGCAGCACGCCACCGCCGACCAGTTCCAAGCCGTGCGCATGCGCGAACTGGCCCCACTGCAAAAGCAAGCGCGACATCAGCGGGATGCGCTCGCCCATGTCCTGAAACACCTGGCTGAAGCGCGGCACCACGTAGAGCAGCAAGAACGCGATCACCAGCGTGCCCACGCCCAGGATCATGGCCGGGTAGATGGCCGCGCCGACGATGCGCTTGCGCATCTGGTCGGACTGCGAGCGGTAGACGATGAATCGCTCGATGGCCTCGGTCAGCGCGCCGGTGCGCTCGTTGGCGCGCACGCTGGCCACGTACAGCGGCGGAAACACCGCCGGCTGGGCTTCGAGCGCGGCCGAAAACGAGATGCCCTCGCGCAGCTGCTCATGCAGCCGGGTCAGCACCTGCTTGGCGTCGGGTCGGGTTTCGCGGTCGGCCAGGGTCTCGATGGCCTCGACCACCGACAAGCCGGCTTTGAGCAGGATCAGCAGGCTCTGGTTGAAGTGCAGCAGCGGGAACACCGGCGAGCGGGCAAACATCGAGCGCCCTGAGCGCGCCGGCTGCACGGCGAGCACCGCATAGCCTTGCGCTTCGGCCTGCCGGCGCGCGGCCACGCCATCACTGGCCTCGATGGTGATCGAGACCGACTGCATCCGGTGGATGGCCCTGACGGCGTACTGCATGGGGTTGCCGCGATGCCGCGGGCGTTACCAGTTGGTGACGTCGGCGTCGAGCCCGTCGCCGCCGGGACGGCCGTCACGGCCGGTCGAGCTGATGTCGAATTCGCTGTGCTCGCCGGGCGCCACGTACACGTAAGGGTGGCCCCACGGGTCGGCGGGCAGCGCCTTTTCCAGGTAGGGGCCGTCCCACTTGGCGACGTTGGCCGGCTTGGTCATCAAGGCCTGCAAGCCCTGCTCGGTGGTGGGCAGGCTGCCCACGTCGAGGCGGTATTGCTGCAACGCTTTTTCGAAGCCGACGATCTGCGCGCGGGCGGTCTTGACCTCGGACTTGCCGACTTGCGAGAAGTACTTGGGGCCGACGTAAGCGGCGAGCAATCCGATGATGACCATGACCACCAGCAACTCGAGCAGCGTGAAGCCGCGACGCAGGCGTAAAAGGGACATGGTGACTCGACTCTCAAGCGTTCAAGGATGCCGCAGTCTGCCCACCCAATGTGACGCCGTCGTGAAGCGCGCCTCACCCCGGAACGCTCCGGCGCCGCGTGCGCCGCGAGACGCCCACGCCCCCAATCCTTATTGGGCTCGATCGATCTCGCGTTCCACCGGTTCGATCGCCACAGGCTCGATCGAGTTCATCACCGCGCGCGCCAGGCGAACGCCGGACACCGGTGCGGCCGGCGTGTGATACGGGTTGCACAGGGCCTCGAGCCGCTGGTCGAGCCGGTTGAAGATCGCGTGCGAATCGAGCGAACGCTCGGCGTACTGCCGGCCCGCAGCACCCAGCCGGTCGCGGCGCTGGGGGTCGTCGGCCAGCGTGACGATGGCCTGCGCAAAGATGTCGGCGCATTCAGGTTCGATCACCAGACCGCAGCCCGTGACCACGGTGGCCATTTCGGAGCCGGGCATGCCGGCGGCGATCACCGGGCGCCCGCTGGCGAGCATGCCCACCAGCTTGGAAGGCATCACCAGATCGGCCGCGCCACGCAGTTGCGGCAGCAGGTGGATGTCGGCCATGTTGAGCAGCGCGTTGAGCTGCGCGGCGGGCAACAGATCCATGAAGCGGACATTGCCCAGGCCGGCGGCCAGGGCTTCGAGCGGCGCGCGCATTTCGCCGTTGCCGCAGATGACGATCACCACGCGCGGGTCGTGCGCCAGTTGGCGGGCAGCTTCAATGAGCACCTCGAGGCCCGGCTTGCGGTTGAGCGTGCCCGAGAACAGACACACCACCTGCGCAGGCTCGATGGACAGCGACTGGCGCAGCCGCGCCGAATCGGGCGTGGCGTGGACGCACGACACGTCGATCCAGTTGGGCAGCAGTTCGGTCTTTTGCAGGGCCACGCCCTTGGTGCCAAGCAGCCGCATCATGCGGCTCGAGATGGTGGACACCGAATCAAAGCGGCGCATCAGGGTGCGCTCGCCGAAGCGCGCCAACCGGCGCATCCACGGCTGCTTGAGCAAACCGAGCTCGAACGCGGCATCGACTTCGAAATCCTGAATGTGCAACCAGGCCCGCGCGCCCGACAAGCGAGCGGCCAGCCAGGCTGCAGGCGCGCAAAACAGCGCCGGCGCCACCACGAACACGACTTGCGGCTGCCAGCCCACGAGCTTGAGCACCATCCACGCGCTGCTCAGCGCGAAGCTGGCCAGGTGCACCAGCCGCTTGAGGCCGCTCAGGCGCTTGGGGATCCACACCGGGCAGCGGTACACCGTGAGGCCGGGCATCGGCTGCTCGATGGAGTAAGCCGAGGCCGAGTAGCCCTTCGAGACCGTCCACGACGGGTAGTAAGGCGGTGCGCACACCACCGAGACCTCGTGGCCACGCGAGACCAGACCCTCGGCCATTTCGCCCGAATACTTGCCGACACCTGTCAGCTCCGGACTGAAATTCATGCTCACCAGGACGATCTTCACTGCGCAGGTCTCCCCCTTGAATAGGGGGTATGTTCACCGGCCGCCATGACGCCGCCATGTCATGCGAACTAGTCCGAACGTATCTGTTTCGAGCGGATCAGGCGCTCACTCGTGGAAGTCGAAGGTCGGGAAACCGGCCGTCTTGAGCAGCGTGTCGCGGCGCGCCGAGGTGAAGTCGGCAATGACCATTTCACGCACCAGGGTGCGAAAGTCGGTCGCCGGCGTCCAGCCGAGCTTGGTCTTGGCCTTGGTCGGGTCGCCCAGCAGGGTTTCGACCTCGGTGGGCCGGTAGTAGCGCGGATCCACCCGCAGCACCACGTCACCGACGCGACACGTCAGCGCCATGCCCGCTCGCGGCGGGTTGACGGCCGCCACGACGGCGATCTCGGCCGCACCGCTGCCGCGGAATTCGAGCGTGATGCCCAACTCAGCGGCGGCGAACTCGACGAACTGGCGCACGCTGTGCTGCACGCCGGTGGCGATGACGAAGTCTTCGGGCTGGTCTTGCTGCAGCATGAGCCACTGCATCTCGACGTAGTCCTTGGCGTGGCCCCAGTCGCGCAGCGCGTCCATGTTGCCCAGGTACAGGCAGTCTTGCAGCCCGAGTGCGATGCGCGCGATGGCGCGGGTGATCTTGCGGGTGACGAAGGTCTCGCCGCGCAGCGGGCTCTCGTGGTTGAACAAGATGCCGTTGCACGCGTACATGCCGTAGGCCTCGCGGTAGTTCACCGTGATCCAGTAGGCGTAGAGCTTGGCCACCGCGTAGGGACTGCGTGGGTAGAACGGCGTGGTCTCTTTTTGCGGGGTTTCCTGCACGAGGCCGTACAGCTCGCTGGTGCTGGCCTGATAGAAGCGGGTCTTCTTCTCGAGACCGAGCAGCCGCATGGCTTCGAGGATGCGCAAGGTGCCGATGCCGTCGGCATTGGCCGTGTACTCGGGCATCTCGAACGACACGCCCACGTGGCTCATCGCCGCGAGGTTGTAGATCTCGTCGGGCTGCACCTGCTGAATGATGCGCGTGAGGTTGGTGCTGTCGGTCAGGTCACCGTAATGCAGGATGAAGCGCTGGTGATCGACGTGCGGGTCCTCGTACAGGTGATCGACACGCTCGGTGTTGAACAGCGACGAGCGCCGCTTGATCCCGTGCACCTCGTAGCCCTTGGCCAGAAGAAGTTCGCTCAGATAGGCGCCGTCTTGCCCGGTGACGCCGGTGATCAGGGCGCGCTTGGGGCCGCCTGCAGATTCGTGGTTGCTCATGGGCCGTTGCCTTTGGAAGGCGATGCAGTGGATTGCGCGCGACGCTAGCGACGGTCGATGACAGCGTGATGGCGGCGGCCGCAATCGCTGTGATGACACTGTCACACGGCGCTGATACGGTCGCCCCCGCCTTGTCCATCACCGCCCTTGAATCATGAGATTGCAGTCCCCCCTCGCCGTGTTCCTGTGTGTTGCCACGAGCCTCGTTCTGTCGGGTTGTGGCGGTGGGGGCGGCTCCAGCAAATCCGTCGTCACGCCCTCGACCTACCCCGCCTCGGGCGCGTACGGATGGGTGCTCAAGGCCAGCGGGACCACAGGTTCACTGCAATACGGCCTGTCGCTGATCCACCCGAGCCAATCGGACGCCGAGTTCGTCATCGAGCCGGCCAGTTCGGTCGTCAGTGACGCCAAACTGGTGGTCAGCGGGTCGGTCGACA
Organism: Burkholderiales bacterium; assembly: GCA_947451035.1. Classification (GTDB taxonomy): domain Bacteria; phylum Pseudomonadota; class Gammaproteobacteria; order Burkholderiales; family Burkholderiaceae_C; genus PBB1. The sequence goes on along the minus strand of CANFXR010000002.1, from coordinate 59,098 downwards.
CCGGTGCGATGCGCGCCTCGGCGTTGCAGACCTATGCCTTGCTCTACATCGTGGGCGGCGACGTGCGGCGCATCCCGATGCAAGCCGACGGCAGCGCTCCGCTGTCCCGGATCCAGCGAGCCCAGTCGACCACGGCTTGCAAGTTCGTCATCGATGCGAACGACTACGCCTCGGCCCAGAACTCCAGGTTTGTGGTGACCACCGCCGGCACCGACCGCCAGTGCAACACGGCCGATGATGGCCGGGCCGAAGTGCAGTTGAGCGGCACCGCGGTCTCGCTCACGCCGATCGCCGGCGAGCCGCCGCTGGCGGCACTGCGAGACCCCTCCAACCTGGCGCCACGCGGCTGGCTCTTTTCTCGCACGGCGAGCTTGTGGAACGGGTCTTCGGTGCAGATTCGCCCAAGTCCGCAAACCGCGCTGCTCAGCGTGGTCGGCAGCACCTATCGCCAGGCACTGGTGTCCGACGGCGTGCAACTGAGCGTGATCGACTTTTCGGGCGGCACCGCCTTCACCGAGACGCTGCTCGATGCGGGCATCACGGCCGGCAACCACTGGAAGTTGATCGGCTACGACGCCAGCAACTTCTATGCGTACGACGACAGCGCCAGCAACGATTTCTCGACGCCCTGGACGATCCTGAAAATCTCGCGATCCAGCCCGACGGCATCGGTATTGGCCACGGGCACCGGCCTGATCCAGCAAGCCAGCATGGGCAGCAACCGGCTTTACCTGACGGTGGCCGACGCGGTCAACAACCAGCGGGTGCGCGTCATCAAGTCGACGGGCGTCACGGCATCAGACCTGGTTCCCGCCGACACCTTCATCTCGGTCCAGACGGGCAGCAACGGCATCCACGAGATGTGGGTGGTCACGGGGGTCAGCACGTTGACGCCGGGCTACACCATCTTGATGCTGGATGAGGCCACGAACGACAGCATCCTGTACTCGGCCACGGGTGGCTTCCCGGTGGCGGTGGCCGACGCGGACAGCGTGAACTTCAACTCCAGCGAAAGCCGCTCGCGCTTCGTCTTTGCCAGTTCGGTGACGCCCGCAACGCAGTTCAACGGTGCCACGCTGGAGACCTTTGACACCGCCAGCGGCGTGGCGCGTGTCCTGGGCCAGTTGCCGGGCGCGGCTGACTTCGGTACCGACTTCGGCTTCGCCAGCGCGATCGTCGGGCCATCGACCTACGGCGCCGCCTTCGCCGCGCGCTCGGTGAGTGGCGTGCTGCAAGCCACGGGCTCCAAGGTCTACTCCTACGACCTCGGCACGGCCAACAGCCTGACCGCGAAGACCCGGGTGGTGAACTGAGCGTCGTGGTCGACTCCGCTGGTGTGCCGCCAGGCCTCACATGACACCGACCCACGAATGCGGGCAGCGCGGCCTGATTCAGCTCGCAGCCCCTGGCAACGGCGGCGTGCGTGACTACCTCGAGTGCCTGCGCACCGAGTGGGCGGCGGCGGGGCTCGCCAGCCATGTGGTCACGCTGTCCGAATCCGACGCCAGCCAGCGCAGCCTCGCCGAGCGGCTGCGCGAGATCAGCGACGCCGAGGGCCGCCCGTGCGCCGTGATCCTGCATTTCTCGGGCTACGGTTTTCATCCACGCGGGCTGTGCCTGTGGCTGGTGCGCGAGGTCGAAGCCGCCCGACGGCAGCTCGGTGATCGGCTGCATCTGGTGACCATGTTCCATGAGCTGTACGCGAGCGGGCCACCATGGGGCTCGGCCTTCTGGCTGTCGCCGGTGCAGGCGTGGATTGCACGGCGTCTGGCGCGTCTGAGCGATGTGCTGTGGACCAACACCGAGCTGCACGGGCGCTGGCTGCGCAAGCAGGTGGGGCCTGGAGCGCCCATCACGATTCGGCCGGTGTTTTCCAACGTGGGCGAGCCCGAGAGCCTCAGACCCGCCGAAGGACGGGAACTGCGGCTGGTGGTCTTTGGTTCGACGTCGACACGCCGTCGCGCGCTGGCCGCACTGTCCCGGCATGCCGAGAGCCTCATCCGACAGGGCATCACCGAAATCCTCGAGGTGGGCTCCGGCCAGGCATCACCTTGGTCGACTTCAGGGTTGAAGCTGCATTTTCTGGGTCGAATGGAAAAGGACGATCTGCGCGCGCTGTTGGCGCGCTCAGCGTACGGAGTGATCGAATACCCGCCCAAGCACCTGGGCAAGTCCTCCGTGTTCGCCGCCTACGCCGCACACGGCTGCGTATCGCTCAACGTGGCGCCGGCCGCTGACGATTCGGATGGACTTCGAGCCGGCCTGCACTTTGTGAGCCTGTCGGGCGCGGTGCCAATGCCGACCGATGCGAAAGTTCGCGAGTCGATGGCCACCGCAGCCCGAGGCTGGTACGACCAACACGCCTTGATTCGACAAGCTGCGGAATTTGCGGCGTCCTGCGGGGTCCAAGCGATGCCAAGGAACGGCCGCGAATAAGCCCCGCGCCGACCCCGGCAGGGCCGAAAAAATACTGGATTGGCGTGCCACTCAGGCCATGCCTGAGGTGGTCGCGAAGATGATCGACGCGCTGCGGGCGCCGTCAGCCGAACGGTGACGAAGGGCTACCGCTCGGGCTGCCCGGGCAAACGCCTTATTGCAGCGAGATCTGGCCCGAGGCGTGTGGCGGGAGCACCCACGCGGCTGGGGTCGTGCTGACGGTGTGGGCCGGGGCGGCGGCGCCCATGTCCACGAGCTGATCGATCACTGCACGGGCACACACCAGCGCATCCATGGCGCCTTGCATGGTGCCGGTGTCCACGGCCAGCGGCTGAGCCTGCAGCTGACGCTCCAGCCACGCGAGCTGGGCAGCGACGAACCGAAACTCTTCATACGAGGCCATGGCGGGGGATCCTTGCAACGCTACGGGTTCAAAAAATTCGACCCGGTACCGGTTTGGTACCGGGCCGTAACTAACCCAGTAGCGAAGTGATTATGGTTTGGGGATGTGACGCAATCACTTCACAAACCACGACCCGACTAGCCCATTCGCACTAGCCACCGACCGGCTAGGACGAACGGGCCATGGCACAGCCCGACGGCGCACGATCAACTGTCTTGATTGGTTCTTAGGATGGCGGTGTGCATATTTCACGCGCGTGCCGCCACCGATGAATTCCGCCCTGTCAGCTTCGGCCTCGTCTCGCAGCGACCGCCACGGTTCGCTCGCAGCCGCAGCGGGAAACCGCGAGCGCGCCTCGTTTCGCGGTGACATCGAAGGCCTGCGCGGTGTGGCCGTGCTGTCGCTGCTGGCGGTGCACCTGTTTCCTCAATGGGTCAGCGGCGGGTTCGTCGGCGTCGACATCTTCTTCGTGATCTCGGGGTTTCTGGTGTCGGACGGCTTGTTCAAGGCCCACGACGAGGACGATTTCAGCCTCGGCGAGTTTTATGCGCGGCGCATCCGGCGCATCGTGCCGGCGCTCAGCGTGGTGCTGTTCTTCTGTCTGGTGTTCAGCGTGCTGTTCACCTACCCCGCCGCAGCGCGCCAGATCGGTGAGGGCGTGATCACCGGCGCGTTCTTCGTCTCCAACCTCACCTTGTGGCAAGACGCCTTGCAACTCGGCCGGGCGCCGCAGCCAGGCCCGCTGACGCACCTGTGGTGGCTGGGCATCGAAGCGCAGTTCTGCGTGGTGTGGCCGCTGGCCGTCGCGCTCATGTTCCGGCACCGCCGCTGGGCGCGGCACGCCATCGTGGGGATGCTGGTGGCGTCGTTGCTGCTCAGCGCGCTGCTGGCCGGGTCTGGTGCGTCGGCGCAGCTCCTGCTGCCGCTCACCCGGGGCTGGGAGCTGATGGCCGGTGCGTTGCTGGCCTATCTGATGCGCTACGTCGGTCAGGGTCCTGTCGCGTGCGTCGAGGCCTGGCTGTGCGGCGGACGCGCTTCACCGCTCGTGGCCAACGCCTTTGGTTGGGGCGGGCTGGCGCTGCTGGGGCTGGCCGTGTGGCTGGTCGACAGCGCCACGGCGCTGCCCACCGCCTGGTCCGTGCTGCCCGTGCTGGGCACCGTGGCGTTGCTGGCCGCCGGGCCGCAGGCCTGGGTGAACCGCGCGCTGCTGGCGAACCCGGTGCTGCGCTTTTATGGCGCCATCAGCTTCGGGCTGTACCTGTGGCACTGGCCGCTGTTGTGCTTTCCGGCGGTGCTGGGCATGCCGCTGACGCCCGAACTGCGCGTGATCATCCTGACCGCCAGCGTGGTGCTGGCCGCCTTGACGTTCGAGCTGGTCGACCGGCAGGCGCAGGCTGGAACCCGCCGGACCGGTCGTCCCGTGGTGACGATGGCCGTGCTGATCGCGGTGGCGCTGTGCGGCTGGTACGTGCAGTCGACCAACGGGCTGTTCGCGAGCTTTCCCGCTGCCATGCAGCAAGCGCCCTTCTGATCCGTCGAGGTCGGACCCCACGCCGGCTCAGCAGCCGGTGGCGATCCGGCGCAGTTCCTTCGCAAGGATGTTCGCCATCACCACGTTGCCCTCGCGGGTGGGGTGCACACCGTCCTTGTAAAGCTCGTCAGTCCACTGCGGCAGCGCGGCCAGGTCGATCAGCACCACGCCGTGACTGGCGGCGATGCGCTGCACCTCGAGCCGATCCGGCAGCCACTCCTGCCCGGCGCGGGCCATCTCGAGCTGCTGCCGGTCGGGGTACAAAAAGATCAGCCCGGCCGGGCGCCGCCCGCTGGCCCGGTTGAGTCGCTCGAGCATGGACTCGAACTCGGCGTAGTAGGGCCTGGCGTCGTCGGGCGTGCGAACGACGAACCGCGCGGCCGTCGGAAAGCGCTGATCGAGCGCCTTGTGCACCACATAGCCGGTGAGCCACAGCGGACGGCTCAGCGGGTGGGTGCTCTCGCGCTCCCACTGGCTCACGCCGGCCATCTGGTGGGCCATGTATTCCCACACGAAAAAATCGGTGCCCGCCACGACGTCGGGCTGGCGATCGAGAAACCGGAACTCGTTGACCGTGCCCCAGCCGCCGGCCGCCACCGGCCACACCGCACACGAGGCACTCAGCTTCGCCTGCATGAGCGGCGCGAGCTTGTCGGGCTGGTCATAGGCATTGCCACCCAGCACGATGCTGTTGCCCACCAGCAAGATGTCGGTGCGCTCGCCGGGCTGCCAGGGCTGGGCCACGCCCATGCTGCGGTCGTTGAAGACCCAGGCGTTCTTCTGCAGGAAGCGCCCGGCCTGATTCGGCTGCGGCGCGTAGCCGAACTGGAGGTCTTGCACATAGACCGGAAAGTTGTCGAGCCCCGCCACACGCAGTCCAAGCTCGGTCAGCGCCAGCAGCGCGGCCAGGCCGATTCCCACCCGCTGCCAGTTCGGCCCCCCCGAGCGCCACCGCATCACGAACGCCACGCGAGCACACGGCGCTCGATCCAGACGTGAAACGCGATCGGGTTCAGCAATCCGAATCGTGGCGCACCCGCCATCATGGCAACCTCGGCCGGCTTGCCGTGTGCGCCGCGCCGTGCAGCACCGATTCGTAGATGCGCAAGTAGCCGTCGATCGCCTGCTGCGCATCGAAGCGCCGCGTCCACTCGATGCCGGCACGCGCCGCCGCGTCGCGCTCGGCGCCGGGCCGGTCGAGCACAACGCACAGCAATCGCGCGCCCTCGGTCGCCCACGCGGCGACATCGGACTCGCCCGTCAGGCGCGGCAGGTAATGCGCGTGCGGGCCGCCGACTTCTTGCATCGGCGCCTGGCCGGTGGTCAGCACCGGGCAGCCGCAGGCCAGCGCCTCGGCGATCGGCCAGCCGAAGCCTTCGGCGTGGCTGGGAAACAGCAGCGCACCGGCCAGCGAATACAGCGCCTCGATGGCATCAGTGGCCAGCCCGTGGAAAAAGCGCACCTTGGCCCCCGCCGGCAGCGCGTCGATCAACGACTGCACCGCGGGCGATGGTGCCGGGCTCACCATCCACAGCGGCAGCACGGCCTGGCCGGCGGCCACGCGCTGCGCCACGTAGCGGTCGTAGAGGTGGATCACGCCCTCGGTGTTTTTGTACCACTGCCCACCACCGATGTGCAGCAAGAAGCCCGCGGGCGCGGGCAGGCCGGCACGCCGCAGGTGCGCGCGTGCCGCGTCAGCGCTCTGGCGCCGGTAGGGGTGGTTCAGTCCGTTGTAGACCACCTCGGAAGTGATGGTCTGGACACCGCCCAGTTCATGCAGGTCGGCACGCGATTTCTCGGACACCGAAATGAAGTGCCGCGCCTTTTGAAAGCCCGAGCGGATGTAGCGCTGGTAGATGCGGCCGGTCCAGCCCGTGGGGTTTTCAGGAACCAGGCCGAGCGCCGAGCGCAATGCCAACAGATCGTGGCAATGCACCACATGAGGCCGGTGCGCTGCATAGGGAATCAACGGCCCGAGCGCCTGATCGCAAAACACGTAGAGGGCGCCGGGCGCGTCGGCGGCGATCTGCCGGCGCATGACGCGCGGAAAAATCAGGTACTGGTCCACATAGCCGGCCCACTTGGCCCAACGCCCCTCGGCGTGAGCGCGCAGCACAGCCGCGGGTTGACGCAGCTCCACCGTGTGGCCGCGCCGCTGGTACGCACGAACCAGCATGCGCGCGAAGTGCTGGTGGCTGTGCGAGCCGAGAAACGCGGGGTGGGTGTACAGGACGATGTTCATGACGAGTGCCTGACGATGGCCGCACCACGGGCCCAGCGCGCCGGCGCCCAGCGACTGGGCAGCAGCGGCATCAACAGTGCGGCCACGGCCTTGACGGTCGGGGTGCAGTTCAGCGATTGCCATGCGTAGCGCACGCAGCGGGCACGTTGCCCGTGCGCCCACGAGCGCGTGGCGCAGCCGTTGAAAGACTCCGCCGCGCGGCCGCGGGCGAGCCGATGGAGAGAGGCGAAATTCACATCACGCGCCATCGCCGCCCAGCAAGTGGCGGTGCCGTGCAACCACTCGAGCCCGCCTTCGCTGGTCAGGTTGCCCGCGTGGGTGCGCCAGGCGCTCAGCCGCTCGCTCTCGTACCAGACGGCACCGCCCGTGCGGCACAGCAAGTAGGTCAGCCACAAGTCGTAGGCCGGGCCGGCATCATCCGGCAGCACCGCCGGCAAAGCCGAGCGGCGAAACATCGCACCCATCGCCATCGGAATGGTCTGCGCGGCCACCAGCGGCGCAAACGACCGGTGCAGGCCGCGGCTGAGTTGCGCACGCCCCCAGGCAGCGGTGTTGCGGTCGGTGTCCGATACGAGGCGCTCGCCCTCGACGTCGATGACCCAGTGATCGCAAAAGGCCAGCGCGGCCTGAGGCTCGGCTTGCAGTGCACTGGCCAGGCGCTCCACAAAGGTGGGCGCCAGCCAGTCGTCGTGGTTGAGGATCACGATGAATTCGCCGCGCGCCTCGCCGAACGACACCCAATGGTTGCGCGCCACGCCGAGTGCCGGCGCGTTGTGCCGGTAGCGCAGCCGCTCGTCGTGAAAACCAGCCACCAAGTCAGACAGCGCGTCGTCGGGCGAGTCGTCGCTGACGATGACCTCGATGTCGGCCATCGACTGCGCCAGCGCGCTGCCGATCGCCACGCGCAGGTGGTCGTGGCGCGAGCGGTAGGTCGCAATCACGATGCTCACGAGGGGCGCGGACATGGTGGTGAACCTCAGGCCGCAGCCGGCACGCAGCGCAACACGAACTGAACGCCGAACAGCCCCGGAAACCGCCGCAGCGCCGCGCGGTTGATGCGAGCGGCCAGCGCTGTACCGAACAACCGCGAGAGCGGAAACACCCCGTCGGCCACACGCTCGCTCACCTCGAAACCGGCATCGCGAACCAGTTGATCGGCGCTGTGCCAGTCGAAGAAGCGGACATGGGTGCGGTCCATCAAGCCGCCGTCGGTGTAGCGAAAGCGCCCGCGCAAGAACTCGAGCCGTTGCTTCCAGAACAGCACGTTGGGCAAGGCCACCAGCAGCACGCCGCCGGGCGCCAGGCAGGCGCGCAGGCGGCTGAGCACCTGCTGCGGATCGTGCAGGTGCTCGAGCACGTGCGAACACACGATGCACTCGAAGGTGCCGAGGCCCGCCGGCTCGAAGTCGTTGAGATCGACCACCTCGACACGGTCGATCCGCTGGCGCGCCTGCACGGCCTCGGCCTCGCTGTAGGTCACACCCACCACCGTGCACGCCCGCGACGACCTGACGGCCGCGCCGAAAACACCGCCGCCGCAGCCCACATCGAGCAGCGAACGCGTGCCCGGCGGGATGCGCTCGAAGACCGCCTGATTGATCGACTGGTAAATCATGGGCATCACGCCTTCAAGACCACGCGGCCGCAGGCCAAGGCCCGCAGTCGGGTGTAGACCATGCCGAACGTCAGCACCAGTGACACCAGCGCCACGGCGCTGTTCATCATGAAGACGCCGCTCACGCTCGACATGTCGAACGCAAGGGCCGTCAAGACCAAGGTGGCGATGCCCAGCGGGATCATCAGCAGCGCAGGCACGATCCAGCCGCGCGCCGCGCCCACGCCGTACAACCCGGCGGTCCACGCCGACAGCGCCGAGGCCACCACCATCCATGGCAACTCGTGAACCAGGCCGCTGTACTGCTTGCCCAGGATCCACAGCAAGGCGTGCGGAAAGACCAGTGACGCCGCCACCAGCACGGCGCTCAGCAGCGCGAAAAAGCCATTCAGCGCGACGAAGGCGCTGACCATCTCGCGCGCCGACGTTGCGCGCGCGAAATACGGCACCACCATGGCGCCCAGCACCGCGCCGATCACGGTGAACAGCGCAGCCAGCCGGCCCAGCGCGCCCACCTCGGCCACCCGCTCGACGCTGCCGAACAGCCCCACCAGCCACACCGAGATCTGCCCCATGGCGCAGTAGTAGACGCAGTTGGGCGCCTGCCTGCGGATGAAATCCCACAGCGACGCACTGTGGCGGCCCGCAGCCACCGGCGAATGGTCCACGTGCTTCGCCAGGTAGCTTTTCAGCAGCGCGAACACGGCCACGGCCGCTGCGAGGTTGAGCAGCACCGCCACGCGCGCGTCGAGCCAGATCAGGCCGGCGGCCACGACCAGCAATGCCCGGGCGGTGTTGACGCCGACATCGGTGCGCTGCTGCATCGCGAGATCACCGCGCAGGCGAACCAGCGACATGCTCACCGCGTTGTGCACGTTGAAAGCGCCGCAGCCCAGCGCAAGCACGGTCAGCACCAGCATTTCGGGCCACGCCAGACCCTGCCGGATGAACATCGCGCCGAACACCGGCGCGAGCACCAGCGCGCCGAGCAGCATCAGCAGCCGCTGGATGACGAAGGCATCGGCCACCAGGCCACCGAGCGCGCCCGGGTCCTCGTGCAGCGGCCCGCCTTGCGCAAGCACCGCCGTCGACAACCCCAGATCGAGCAGCACGCCGGCCAGCCCGACCATGCTCACGGCCAGCGTGTAGTGGCCGTACTGCGTGGGCTCCATGAACTGAACCAGCGCGATGCCCGATGCAAAGCCCAGCACCTGCACGATGAGCTGGGCCGAGGCGAAGCCGCCGACCTTGAGCAGCCGGCGCCGGGTGATCAGGGCAGCCACGCTCACTGCGGCTTGTCCAGCAGCTTGGCATCGACCAGCATGCGAAACCACAGCACCTGGAAGAACGCATAGAAAAAGCCGGCGCGGCCGTCAAGGAAACCGCCTTGCAGCACGTAGCGGTAGACGAACAGCAGGAACACGCGCAGCACTGGCGGGGCCTTGTAGTACTGGCCCTTGTAGAGGCGGCGGCGCTCGCGCGGGTCGTTCGACAGCCGGGCCTGGATCTGGCCGGCGGCCACGCCGTGCGGGCGCAGCAGTTCGGCCGATTCCATGTCGCTCCAGCGGTTGTGACGCGCGGTCCACTCGGTCAGGCTGCCCACATTCATGTCGTGCAGCACCCCGCGCAGCCGCACGCCGGGGCGATCGGCCACGAAGTGCTGGTCGTACAGCCGGTCTTCACAGCGCGCGGTGCCGGTCTTGAACAAGCGCAAATGGAAGTTGTCGTTGCCGCCAAAGCGCAGCGCCTGCCCCATGAAGTAGGTGCGCCGCCGGAAGATGAAGCCGGTGGCCTCGCCCGGTGCGCCCAGCACGCGGCGGATTTCGGCGATGGCCACGTCGTCAAGCACCTCGTCGGCGTCGAGGTGCAGCTGCCAGTCGCTGCGCGCGCCGAACTCGTCGATCGCCCAGTTGCGCTGATCGGCGTAGTGCTTGAAGGGCCGGTTCACCACCTCGCAGCCCAGCCGCGTGGCGATGGCCACGGTGTCGTCGGTGGAGCCCGAGTCGACGATGAACACCGAGCGGCTGACCTCGAGCGCGGCGCGCAAGGTGCGCTCGATGACGCTGGCCGAATTGAAGGTGAGCAAGATCACGCCCAGCGGCTGGCGCGCCGGTGCGTTCGGGTGGAGTGCGTCAGACATCGAGCAGGCGGCGGAAGTAGTCGATGGTGGGCGCCAGGCCGTCTTCGAGCGACACCTGCGGCTGCCAGCCGAGCTGCGCTTGCGCCATCGAGATGTCGGGGCGGCGCTGCTTGGGGTCGTCGCTGGGCAGCGGCTTGAACACCAGCTTCGAGCGGCTGCCGGTCAGGCGCACGACGGCCTCGGCCAGTTGCAGCATCGAGTACTCGCCGGGGTTGCCGATGTTGATCGGGCCGGTCAGCCCGGCGTCGGTGGCCATCATGCGCACCATGGCTTCGATCAGGTCATCCACATAGCAAAAGCTGCGCGTTTGCTGGCCGTCACCGAACATGGTGATGTCCTCGCCGCGCAGCGCCTGCACGATGAAGTTGGACACCACGCGCCCGTCGTTGGGGTGCATGCGCGGGCCGTAGGTGTTGAAGATGCGAACAACCTTGATCTGCAGCCGGTGCTGGCGGTGGTAGTCGAAGAACAGCGTCTCGGCGCAGCGCTTGCCCTCGTCGTAGCACGAGCGGATGCCGATCGGGTTGACGTTGCCCCAGTAGTCCTCGGTCTGCGGATGGACCGCCGGGTCACCGTAGACCTCGCTGGTCGACGCCTGCAGGATGCGCGCGCCCACGCGCTTGGCCAGCCCCAGCATGTTGATCGCGCCGTGCACGCTGGTCTTGGTGGTCTGCACCGGGTCGTGCTGGTAGTGCACCGGCGAGGCCGGGCACGCCAGGTTGTAGATCTGCCCCACTTCCACGTACAGCGGGAAGGTCACGTCATGCCGCTGGAACTCGAAGTACTCCGAGCCCAGCAGGTGGCGGATGTTGTTGCGGCTGCCGGTGTACAGGTTGTCGATGCACAGCACATCGCGCTGGTCGCGCACGAGGCGGTCGCACAGGTGCGAGCCGAGGAAGCCGGCGCCGCCGGTCACCATCACGGTGTCGTTCATGGGGTTGCTTTCTGGGGAAATGCCTGGTCGGCAACGATCGGCGGGGAACTCATCGGGCGGGTGCAGCCAGACGCTGCGGCGCTCGCCGGCGTGCTCGCGCTGCACGCGGTGGAAGCCGGCGCACGGGCGACGTCGCCGCCGGCACAGGCACTCGAGCGATGCGCTGGCCCCATGGGGCGCAGGCCACGCGCGCGGCCGCAAGGCACAAGCCCGTGAACAGCCACGCATATGCGTTGATCGAGCCGTTGCCGGTGATCTGCCCGGCGAAGATCGTGACCCCCGCAAAGGCATAGAGCATCACCGGCAGCGGGTCGGCGCTGCGCCGCGTGGCCTTGATCACCGTGATGCCGAGCCACACGACCAGCGCCATGCGAAACGCGATGTAGCCCAGCCCGAAGATCGGCCCGAGGTCGACCATCTGGCGCGACAGGTCGGCCTCGACCAGCCAGCCCGGCTTGATGCCGTCGACCTCGGCATTGAGGATGATGCTGGCGTTGCCGCCGTAGCCGATGCCGTAGCCCAGCACGGGCACGTCGCCAATCAGTCGCACGAAATCGACCATGCCGAGTACCGAGCGCACGAGGATGCCGCTGTCGCCGCCCTCGACTCCGGCGGCTGCGTTCCAGCGTGACATGAAGGTGGCGAAGCCATCCGGAAAGACGATCGGGTACAGGATCACCCCCGCAACGACCAGCCCTGCGGGCAGAAACACCGCCTTGGCCTTGAGCGCCGCGTTCTTCGACACCAGCGCCACGCTGATGGCCGCCAGGCCGACGATGGCGCAATGCAGCATCGCCCCGCGGCTGCCGCTGAGCGCCAGGCAGGTCAGCACGCCGCACGCCGTGACGGCAAAAAACACCACGCCCGACTGCTTCCTGGGCAGCAGCAACATGGCCAGCAGCAGCGCGAACGCGCTGGCGATGAACTGCTGCTGGCCGGCCGGCGATGTGAAGGTGCCGGTGGTGCGGATGCGGTCGATCGTGATGCCCACGCTCTTGAACTGCAGCGACTGGTCTTCGGCCACGCCCACATTGATGGGCGCGTTGGGCGGCGAGGCGAACTGCGCCAGCACCAGCATGGCGATGGGCAGCGCCAACAGCAGCGTGACGCGGGCGAACAGCAACAGATCGGCGCGACGGAACTGCGCGCCCATCAAGAAGGCCAGCGGCACATAGAAGAAGTAGGCGCGCCAGCCATACACGCCCAGCAGCAGCCGGATGTTGTCCACGCCGAACACACCGGCCTGCATGAAGAACAGCAGCACGCCCGCCACGCACATCCACAAACTGAGCGCAAAGAAACCCCGGTTGCTCGGCCACAGCGCAAAGCGCGTGGCGAGCACGTAGGCGTAGAGCAGGAACGGGTCGCGGATGAAGAAGATGTACTGCCCGAACTGCGGCGCGATGTATTTGCGGATCGCGCCTTCAAAGATGGCCAGCAGGTAGATGGTGAGCACCGTCCACACCAGCCGCTGGCGGGCGCGTTCGCGCGGCGGGCTGAGCGCCGCCGCCGTGCCCGGGTGCGCGAGCACGGCCGCTGCCGCGCCGCGTTCAGGCCGCGCGCGTGGGGCTCTGGGCAGCATGGGTGGCGCAGGCATCGGCCAGGGCCTGGAGGTAATCGTGCGCGACGCGCTCGCGGGTGTGGCGCGCCAGGTGCGCGGCACCGGCGCGGCGCAGTCGCTCGAGTGCGCGCGGGTCGCCGAGCAGCTGCTCGATGGCCAGCGCGAGCGCCGGGCGGTCGCCCGCTGCCACGACCACCCCGGCCGCGCCCACTGCATCGGGCAGGCCGCCGCTGCGCGAGACCAGCGGCACACAACCGCACGCGATGGCCTCGAGCGCGACCACGCCAAAGGGTTCTTGCCACACCGACGGCACCACCAGCACCTGGTGCGCGTTCAGCGACGCGGCGAGTGGCTGGCCGCTGCGCCGGCCGGCAAAGTCAATGAGGCTGGCCACGCCCAGCCGCGTGGCCTGCTGGCGCAGTGCCGGCAGTTCGGGGCCGTCGCCGATCACCGTGAGGCGCACGCGCCGGCCGCGCCGCACCAGCAGCGCCAGCGCATCGATCAGCACATCGACGCCCTTGTCGCTGACCAGCCGGCCGACGAACACGAGCTCGCGCGCGCGCTCCACGCCTTCAATGGGCACGAACACGTCGTCGGCGTAGGGGTTGGGCACCACGCGGCAGTCCACCGGCAGGCTGTCGGCCACGGCCCAGCTCACGGCGATGTGACTGGCATGGCGCAGCACCAGCCGCTTCAAACGACCGGCCAGCCCGCGTGCGGGAATCCAGGTGTGATGCGCCACCACCCAGGGCCGGCGCAGCAAGAGCAGCGGCCACGCCAGGCGCAAGCTGATGTTGTTGTGAAACACCACATCGGCCTCGCGCACCAGCTCGAACAATCGCGCCGCCGAGGGTCGGCGCACCACCTCGAAGTCATCGCGCTCGGCATCGTTGGGGGGCGTTTGGGTGACCAGGATCACGCGGTGACCCAGTCGGTGGAAGCGCTCGGCGAGCAGCGCCGACACCGTCTCGATGCCGCCGACCGACGGGTGAAAGGGAACCGAGCAAAAGAGGATGTTCATGGGATGCGTGCCATCCACGAACCCCGCGCCATCGGCTGCATCCATCGCCTGTGCTCGACCCGGTGTCGTGGTCAAAGGACGGCAATGTACGCAGCAAATGTTGCGGTATCGAGTCAGCCGTCATGCCCTGTGCACACGCCGGTGCACGCCTTTGAACCGTCACAAAGCGTCCCTAGGATCGCCGGCCATGGTCAACGCCCCCACACCGCGCACGCTGGTGGTCAACTTCAATTCACCGGAGCTCAACCAGCTCGCACTGGCACTGGTGAACGTGGAAGCGCTGGCGGCTTACGTGCGGCCGTATGCGAACAAGTCACGGCTGTGGGAGCGAACGCTCTCGGAGCTGCCACTGCTCGGTGATGTCTACAACACCACCTTCGGGCGGCGCAGGCTCGACGATCCCCGTCTGGCCGGCCTGACCCATGAAGCCGGCGTGCTGCCCGACTTGCTGGCCGCGACCGTGGGCCGGCTCACGCTGCTGCCGGCGCACATCCGCCACCACTGGGCCAACCAGTTGTACATGTCGGTGCGCGAGGGCGTGGCCGGCGAGGCCTGTCGGCATGTGGTCGATGCCGATTGCGTGGTGGGCTACGAGGGCTACGCGCTGCCGGCCTTCGAGGCCGCGCGGGCCCGCGGCGAGCGCCGCCTCGTGCTCGACTACCCGGTGGCGCATCACCGCCATCGTCGCCGCATGCGGCTCGAGGAAAACGAGCGCGAGCCCGAGTTCGCCGTCACCTGGCCTGATTTCGACGACTGGCCGGCCGGCCACGAGGAGCGGCTCGACGAGGAAATCCGCCTGGCCGACGCCGTGCTGGTGGGCTCGACCTACGCCGCCGACAGCTTCGTGGCCGAGGGCATCGAGCGATCGAAGATGCAGGTGGTGCCGTACGGCGTCGACCTGCAGACCTTCCGGCCGGCGCCGCCCGAATCCACCCCGCGAGCCGAAGCCGACGATGCGTTTCGCGTGATCTACGCGGGCCAGCTCACGCAGCGCAAGGGGCTGTCGTACCTGCTGCGCGGCTACCAGCAGTTCGCGCGTGCCGATACGCAACTCACGCTGGTGGGCAGCATCGTGGGCAGCGATGCGCCCTTGCGGCCGTTCGCGAACCTGTTCGAGCACGTGGCCCATCAGACGCGTTCGGCACTGGCGCAAAGGTACCGAGCGTCGGATGTGTTCGTGTTGCCCACGCTGGTCGAAGGCATGCCGCTGGTGGTGCTCGAAGCCATGGCCTGCGGCCTGCCGGTGATCGTGACGGCCAACGGCCCGGGCGACCTGGTGCGCGACGGCGAGGAAGGCTTCGTGATCCCCGAGCGCGACCCGCACGCGCTGGCCGACCGGCTGGAGCGCCTTCACCGTGACCCGAAGCTGCGCGTATTGATGGGGCAACGGGCCGCCGCCAGGGCCAGAACCTACAGCTGGGACGCCTACGCCAGCAAGGCACTGCGCGTGCTGTCGCCAGCGCCCGCCGCCGGAGCGCGCCGCGGGTTCCCGGTGGTGTGAGCTGCGTCTGAACGCTGTGCCCATGCGACGCCTGCGGACGCACGCCCTGCCCTGGCTGGGCGTGCTGGCGATCAGCAGCGCTCTGGCCACCCCGGCGCAGCCTGACCCAGGCGACACGCCGGCATCCTCCTCACACGCTGCGCGCAGCAGCACGACAGACACCGTCTGGCACTTCACGCTGCCGCGATCGGCGACCACCAGCGCCGGGGTCTACGACTTGCAGGGCCGGCTGCTGCGCACCTTGTGGCGCGCCGAGCCGCTGCCCGCCGGCGCGCAACGGCGCACCTGGGACGGGCGCGACGATCAGGGGCAGCCGGTGCCGCCCGCCGATGTCGAGTTCAGGCTCATCCACCACCGCGTGGCCTATGTGTGGGAAGGCGTGATCGGCAACAGCAGCACTGCAGCGGGCGGGCCGTCGGTCCACCGTTCGTTCCTGCCGCCCACGAGCATCGTGCCGGTGGCCGGTCGCATCTACTACGCCGTGGGCTACAACGAGGGCCAGCCCGGCATCCATGGCTTTGCGCCGGGCACACCGCAAGTCGACACCCGCCCACTCACCTCCACCGATCCGTTCGTGAGCTACGCGATGCTGGCCTCGGACGGCGTGCGCATGTACTGGGCCAACACGGGGGGCCTGTCGCACAGTTCGTTCATCGGCGCCCTTGACCTGAGCACCTCGGCGCGGGCGGTCTTCACAGCCGGCGCGCCGGTGTGCCTGAACTTCCGCCCGGATGGCAAGACCTGCTACCCCGACCAGACCTACGCCAGCGTGATCGACCTGCACACCGAGGCCGGCGATGCGCCCACGGGACTGGCGGTGCAACGGCGCGGCCGCCTGCTGGCGGTGGCGCATGGCGGACAAAACCGGATCCGGCTGTTCGACAAGGCCAGCGGCGCGCTGGTGCGCGAAATCGCCGTGCGGCTGCAGCCCAAGGCGCTCAACCAGCTCGCCATGTCGCCGGCGGGCGACCTGTGGGTCATCTCGGGGCGCACGGTGCTGCGCTACACCGATCTGGACGGCGAGCCGCGCGTGGCCGCCACCATCAGCGCCCTGGAGCGCCCGCTGGCGCTGGGTACCGCCGAAGCGGGTGACGACGGCGTTTGGGTGGCCGACGGCGGGGCCAGCCAGCAGCTCAAGCAATTCGACCGCGAGGGGCAGGCCGCGCAGGTGATCGGCGTGGCGCTCGGCTACGGCAGCGACCCCACGGTGAGCGGCGACAAGCTGTTTTTCGGGGCGACCCGCGATCAGGAGCGCACCGCGGTAGGCGTGAGCGCGGACGGCTCGGTGTGGGTGGTGGACACGCAAAACAACCGGATGCTGCGGTTTCGCGCCGGCGCGCCGGCGGGTGCCCGCAGCGATCAACACATCGCCTACCTGCCCGCGTCGTACGCCGCCACCGTCGACCACGGCAACCCGCGGCGGGTGTTTGCCAACTTTCTCGAATTCGACGTCGACGGCCACGCGCCGCTGCAAGCCGGCTCGTGGAAACTGGTGCGCAACTGGCTGGCCGCTCTGCCGGCGGCGTTGACGGACGAGCACACCGCCAACAGCGGCTTTGGCGGGTTGGCCTCGGTCGAGACGCTGGCCAACGGACGCACCTACGGCATGCTGTCGGCCCGCGGCCGCCAGACGCTCGTCGAGCTGCCGGCCAGCGGGCCGCTGCGCGTGGTCAAGCCGCTGGCCGCGCCGATGCCGCGCATGAGCGCCAAGGTGCTCTACGAAAACGGCGATCTCGGCTATTGCCTCACCGGGCCCGGCCGCCAGACGGTGCTGCGGCTGCCGCTCAAGGGCTTCGATGCCGCTGGCGACCCGGTGTGGTCAAGCGAGCCCACCGCGCTGGCCAGCGTGCCCACGTCGGCCGGCTCACCGTGGTTCCGTGGCGCGTTCAGCGGCTTGCTGCCACCGCGCTTTCCGGTGAGCGCATCGGGCCGGGTGGTGTTCCTCGACCAGTCGGTGGAGGGCAACGAAGGCTTTCACCTGGGTGCGGCTGCCGCCGGCGCCGACGACTGGCTGTGGCAGGCCAGCCCGACCGGCGCGCTCGACGGCAAGGGCAGCTTCCAGACCAAGCGCCTCGATGGCACGATCAACTACGGCGGCAATGCGGTGTGGGCCCAGGGTCGCCACATCGTCTACGGCTACCACGGCGAGTTCTACAAGGACCTGACAACCGGGCGCACCGGGCAGGCCAACCAGTTCATGCACTTCGACGAGAGCGGGCTGTTCATCGGGCAGTTCGGACAGCCTTCCACGCGCGAGGCGCCAGCCCAGGATGCGGGCCGCAGCGGCAACGCCTTCAGCCCGACGCTGGTGCGCGACGGCAGCCGGCTGTACCTGTATCACAACGACGAGTCGACCCACGGCGGCGTGCACCGCTGGCGCATCGACGGCTGGGACGACATCGCCGACCTGCGCGGCCGCGGCGCCATGGGCGGCACGATCGAACTGCGCTGAAGGCAACGGCCCCGCGGGGCCCACCCTCAGACGAATGCGGGCGGTGTCAGTCGGGCGCCTCGGCCGAGATGAGCATCGAGCGCGCGATCACCGGAATGCGCCCCACGGTCCTGAACTGCACGTCGCGCAACTCGAATTCACTGAGCAAGGCCGTGAGCGTGGCGCGCGAATAGAACTTCAGGCGCCCTTCTTCGAGCAGCGGGTCCCAGCGCAGATCAAACCGCCCGGTGAGGGCCAGCGCCACGTTCTTCAAGTAGCCGTAGTACGGCGCGGTGACGATCAGCACGCCGCCGGGCTTGAGCACGTGCAGCGCGGCTTCGACGAGCTTGCGCGGCTGCGCCATGTGGTCGATCACGTCGATCGCCACCACCGCATCGAAGCGGCCCGTGAGGCCAGGTTCGGCGGCTTGCGCCAGATCCCAATGCCGAAAGCGCACACCGGTGTGATCACTGGCCGCCCTCTCGAGCAGGGCCTGGTTGCGGTCGACGCCGACCACATCGAAGCCGCAGCGCCCGAGTGCGGCGGTGAACCAGCCGTTGCCGCAGCCCATCTCCATCACCGTGTGAGCGCCCGACTCGCACAGCTGCTGCAAGATGGGCCGGCTGACGTGCGCGTGGATGCTGCGCGGGCCGAAGGGATGCAGTACGGCGGCGATGTCCGCGGCGGTGCGTGTGTCGGTCATGGCTGCTCGTGACTCATGGAAGGGTGTTGGCGCTTTCTGAGCGCACGGGCCGGCACGCCGCCGTAGACGGTCCACGGCTGCAGGTCGCGGGTGGCCACGCCGGCCAGACCCAGCACAGCGCCCTCGCCCACCTCGATGCCGGGGCCGACCACCGCCCGTGCGCAGATCCACGCATAGGCGCCCAGCGTGATGGGCGAGCTCACCATGGGAAAGGCCGGGTCGTCGATGTCGTGGGTGGCGCCGCACAGGTAGGCGTCTTGCGAGACCACGCAGTGCGAACCGAGCCGGATCGGTGCCGGGTTGTAGATGACAGCGCCGTCGGCAATGCCCACGGCGTCTTCGCAGATGAGGTTCCAGGGCGCCCAGATCCTGGCGCCGGCGTAGATGTGGCAGTTCGGCCCCAGCGTGGCGCCGAACACGCGCAGCACCGCGGCACGCCAGGCATGGCACGGGCGCGGCGAGTGGCGCACCAGCGTCAGATGCGCCAGCGCCCAAAGCACTCGGGCCAACCGGTTCTTCAGCGACAGGCTGGGCGCGAGGTAGGGATCGGCAGGTGGCGTGATGGGGCTCATGGAGGTGGGGCAATCCGGGTGAACCATAAGCCGCCAATGTGTCGGTGCATTGACATGCGCAACACCCCCTCGCGGCTCAGGCGCGGCCATGCCCATGTCACAAACCGGCGCTAGCCTCATTCCCGCAAGTTCACCCCTCGGTGCAGCAGTTCCAGAAAACCCGGCATGGCAACAGCGTCAGTCTCACAACAGCCCCCCGTGTGGCGGGTTCCCGCCGCGCAGTGGATCGTGGCGGCGTGTGTCGGTGCCGCCTTGATTGCCGCGTTTTTCCCCGGTCTGGAGTTCATGGTCGCGGGCTGGGGGCAGGTCGAGGAGTACAGCTACGGCTACTTCATTCCCGTCATCTCGGCGTTCCTGATCTGGCAGCGCAGCGATCGGCTGCGCCAGGCCGAACTGCGCGGCTCGTGGAGCGGGCTGGTGCTGGTGCTGGCCGGGCTGGCGCTGGGCATGGTGGGCGAAGCCAGTGCGATCCGCATCTTCGAGCAGTACGGCTTCGTGATCGCGCTGGTCGGGCTGACCGTGGGCTTCATCGGCTGGCGCGGCACACGCATCATCGCGGTGCCGCTGTTCGTGCTGCTGTTCATGATCCCGATGCCGCAGTTCGTGTTGCGCGAGATGTCGCAGCAGCTGCAACTGGTGTCGTCGCAGATCGGGGTGGGCTTGATCCGGCTGTTCGGCATCAGCGTGTTCCTCGAGGGCAACGTGATCGACCTGGGCAGTTTCAAGTTGCAGGTGGTCGATGCCTGCAGCGGTCTGCGCTACCTGTTTCCGCTGATGGTGCTGGGCTTTCTGGCGGCGTGCTTCTTTCAGGGCGCCTGGTGGAAGCGCGTGCTGATCGTGCTGTCGACCGTCCCGCTGACCATCGTGATCAACAGCTTGCGCATCGGGCTGATCGGTGTGACCGTCGAGTACTGGGGACCGACGATGGCCGAGGGTCTGCTGCATGACTTCGAGGGCTGGTTCATGTTCATGCTGTGCATCGCGGTGCTCATCGGCGAGATGAGCGTGCTGGCGCATATCGGTGCCAGGCCGCAATCGCTGCGCGCGGTGTTCGGCCTGGAATACCCCGAGCCGGTGCCCGCCGGCACGCCGATCCGCTACCACCGCTTCCCCGTGCCGATGCTGCTGGGCGGATTGCTGCTGGGCGTGGGCGCAGCCTTGCTGTGGTCGCCGCTGAACGACCAGATCAAGCCGCAGCGCACGCCCTACTCGCAATTCCCGATGCGGCTGCCCGGCGGCTGGATGGGCCACTGGGACAACCTCGACAAGGACGTGCTGGCCACGCTGGCGGTCGACGACCACTTCATCGGCAACTACGGCCGAACCAGCGGCCCGTGGGTCAACTTCTACAGCGCCTACTACGCCAGCCAGAGCGGTGGCGCGTCATCGCATTCGCCGCGCACCTGCATCCCCGGCGGCGGCTGGAAGATCGACCGCATCGACGAGTGGACGGTGCCGCTGGCCGCCGCCAACGGTCAGGTGACATCGAGCCTGCGGGTCAACCGCACGCTGATCCAGAAGGGCGACGACCGCCAGCTGGTCTATTACTGGTTCGACCAGCGCGGTCGCATCCTGACCAACGAGTTCGAGGTCAAGTGGTTCATCTTGCGCGACGCGATCACGCGCAACCGCACCGACGGCGCGCTGATGCGGCTGGTCACGGCGGTGGCGCCCAACGAAGACGTCGCCGCGGCCGATCAGCGCCTGGCTGACTTCCTGAGTTCCATCTCGCCGCTGCTGCACGAGTACGTGCCGCGCTGAGGATCGACACCATGATGGAAGAAAGCATCTACGTGGCGGGTCACCGCGGCCTGGCCGGCTCGGCGGTGCTCAGGCTGTTGCAGCGCATGGGACATGCCCGCGTCATCACCGCGTCTCGACAGCAACTCGACCTGACGGTGCAGTCTGACGTGAACACGTTCTTCGAGGCGCGCCGGCCATCGCAGGTGGTGCTGGCCGCGGCCACGGTGGGCGGCATCCTGGCCAACGCCGAGCGACCGGCCGACTTCATCCGCGACAACCTGGCGATCCAGAACAACGTGATCGACGCGTGCTTTCGCCACGGGGTGCGCAAGCTGGTGTTCCTGGGATCGAGCTGCATCTATCCCAAGTTCGCGCCGCAGCCGATCCCGGAAAGCGCGCTGCTCACCGGCGCGCTCGAGCCCACCAACGAGGCCTATGCGATCGCCAAGATCGCCGGCATCAAGACCTGCGCGGCCTACAACCGCCAGCACGGCACCAACTACCTGAGCCTGATGCCGACCAACCTGTACGGCCCCGGCGACAACTACGACCCGCGCGGCTCGCATGTGCTGCCAGCCCTCATCCGCCGCGCCCACGAAGCCCGCGTGAGCGGCCAGAGCGAGCTCGTGGTCTGGGGCAGCGGCACCCCGCGGCGCGAGCTGATGCACGTGGACGACCTGGCGTCAGCCTGTGTGTTTGCGCTCGAACGGCTCAACGCGAGCGACATCGGCGAGTGCATCAACGTGGGCACGGGCATCGACCTGACCATCTGCGAGATCGCCGAGACGGTGATGCAAGCGGTGGGCTACCGCGGCCGCATCGTCTTCGACACCAGCAAGCCCGACGGCACGCCGCGCAAGGTGCTCGATGTGTCCGCCTTGCGCCGCCTCGGATGGAACGCGCGCATTGCGCTGCAAGACGGTATTCCCAGCGCTTACCAGGACTTCCTGGCCCGTTACGCCAAGCCGGACACCACCGCGCGCCCCATCTGAAATGCCCCCGGCCCGCGGCGACTGCCCTGGCGCAGCCGCCTCGATCGGGGTCGTTCACCTCTACACCCGAACCTTGCCGTGAAACTTCATCACCCCCTGCGCGCCGTCGCCATTTGTGCCGCCATCTCGCTGCTGGCCGCTTGCAGCAGCAAGGCCGACCGGCTCCATCAAGGGCTGGAAAAAGGCGCCGAGTACGTGCGCCTGGCCGACTGGGACAAGGCCAATGTCGAAGTGCGCAACGTGCTGCAGATCGACCCGAAGAACGCCGAGGCGTACTACCTGGCCGGCCAGGTGGCCGAGGCCAAACGCGAGATCCAGCGCGCCTACGGCAGCTTTTCGAAGGCCGTCGAGCTCAAGCCCGATCACCTCGAAGCCAAGGTGGCGCTGGGTCGCATCTATTTGCTCGCCGGTGAGGTCGACAAGGCCCGCAAGTCGATCGACGAGGTGCTGGCCGTCAACGCAACCCATGTGGGCGCACGCACCATCAAGGCCGCGCTCACCGCCCGCGCCGGTGACCTGCCGGCCGCCATCGAGATGGCCAAGGGCCTGATCGCCGGACAAAAGCCGGTGCCGGTCGACGCGAGCATGCTGCTGGCGGGTCTGTACAACAACCAGGGCAAGCCAGGCGATGCGCTGCGGGTGATCGAAGCCGCGCTGGCCGACCACCCCAAGAGCCTGGGCCTGCTGCAAGTCGCAGCGCAGATCACCGCCACCGACCCGGACCCTGCCGCAAGCCCCAAGGCGGTGGCGTTTTTTCGCCGTGCCACCGAACAAGCGCCCAAAAACAACGACCTGTGGAACAGCTGGGCCAGGTATCACGCCAGCCGCAAGGATTTCACCAGCGCCGAAGCCGTGCTGCGCGACGCCGTCAAGTCGCAACCTGAAGACAGCACCCGCACGCTGGCCCTGCTCGAATTCCTGACGGTGGTGCATGGCCGCGACGGCGCCGAGAAGGAGTTCCTGTCGGCCATCGCCGCCAAGCCCAACGACACCACGCTGCGCTTCGGCCTGGTGCGCCTGTACCGCCAGTCGGACCGCCTCGCCGATGCCCACAAGGTGCTGGCCGAGATCGTGGCCATCGGCAAGAAAGAGCCCGCCGGCCTGACCGCGCGCAACCAGCTCGCGGCCGACGCCATGGCCGCCGGCATGACCCGCCAGGCGCGCGCGCTGGTCGACGAGGTGCTCACCGCCAACCCGCGCGACAACACCGCGCTGCTGATGCGCGGGCGCTTGCGGCTGGCCGATGGCGATGCCACCAACGCGGTCATCGACCTGCGAGGCGTGATCCGCGATCAGCCCGGATCGCCCGAGGCGGCCGGCCTGCTGGCGCAAGCCCACCGGCAAGCCGGCGAGCCGCAACTGGCGCGCGAGGTCCTGATGGACGCGCTGAAGTTCCAGCCCGACAACGCCAATCTGCGCTTGCTGGTGGCTGCCGACATGGCCGACACCAAGGACTACAAGGCGGCCGCAGCCGAAGTCGACAAGACGCTCAAGTCCGAGCCGCAAAACCTGCGCGCCTGGGAGATGAAGGCCGAACTGGCGCTGGCCCAAAAAGACCTGAGCGGCGCTGAAAAGATCTACACGTCGCTGAAGACGCAGTTCCCGGCCAACCCGGCCGGCTCGATGAAGCTCGGCAAGTTCTACGCCGATCAGAAGAAGTACGACGCGGCACTGCGCGAGTACGACGACGCTGCCAAGCTCGCCCCCGGCGCCGCCGAGCCGGTGCTGTTCGGCATGGGCATCCTGATCGCGCAGCGGCGCTTCGACGAGGCCAGCGCGCGCATCGAAGCCATGGGCAAGCTGCAGCCCAAGAGCTTGCTGCCGTACCAACTGCGTGCTGAGATCGCCGCCGCGCGTGGTGATGCGCCGCAAGCCGAGCTGGCCTATCGCAAGATGATCGAATTCGCGCCCACCGTGCCGGCCGGGTACACGGCACTCGCGCGACTCAAGGCGCAGCGCAACACCCCGGCCGAAGCGATCGCGGTGCTCGAAGAAGGCGAGCGGGCCATCCCCGCCGACACCTCGCTGCCAGCACTGCGCGCCGAGTACCTGGCGCGTGCGAACCGCGCCGATGAAGCGATTGCGGCCTACGAGGCACTCGTCAAGCGCGCGCCCGAGGACGACACCTTCGCCAACAACCTGGCTTACCTGCTCAGCGAGTCCAAGGGTGACCAGGCCAGCCTGGAGCGCGCGCTGACCCTGACGTCGCGCTTCAAGGACTCGAATAACCCCGGCTACCTCGACAGCCTGGGCTGGATCCACTACAAGCTCGCCCGCTACACCGAAGCCACGCCGCTGCTCGAGCAAGCCGTGAAGCTCGCGCCCAACGCGCCGCTGCTGCAGCTGCACCTGGGCATGTCGCTGCACAAGTCGGGTGACGTGGCCCGCTCGCAGGAGTTCTTAAAGAAGGCGCTCGACAGCAAGGCCACGCTGCCGGGTCGCGATCAAGCGAGGCTGCTGCTGGCGCAGCGCTGAGGCCTGGCGGACTAGTCCGAATGGGCCACACCACAACCCTGAGGCCCACACACGGGTGCCACACATGATCAGCACACTGTGCAGCAAGGTTGGTTTGTCACTCGGGCAGGTCCAACCGCACGGAGATCACGCATGAAGCTCAAAGCAATTGCAGTCGCGACCGCCCTGGCGCTGTCGGCCCTGGGGGCGCATGCGCTGACGACAAGCAACTCCAGCGGGATCTTCGACGTGCCTTTTGGCGAACTCGATGCGTACCAGGGCACGCTGTACAAATTCGACAGCAGCCTGGGCGACCTCACCGGCGTGAAGTTCACGCTGAGCGTGAAGTTGAAGGCCGGCAAGCTTGATGTGTTGAGCGAACCCGGTACGGCGGGTGGTTCATTCACGGATGCCTCGGTGTCGGTTCCGGTCACCGTGAGCTGGTTCGATACGCAGGCCAAGACCATCGAGGTCTCGGCCGACGGTTTTCTGGACTCCGGCAGCGTGAACGCGTGTGGACCCCGTCATGCGGGGCCTTGCATCAGGCACTTCAACCTGGACGAAGACCGGGCGAAAGAGTCGCTCAAGTCGCACGCGCTGGACGTCCTGGATTTCTATTCCGACACCCTCTCGGGCAACTCGTTCGAGTTCGCTGCCTGGGCCGGCGATTTCGAGACCCTGGCCAGCACAGCGGGCGATCTGTCATTCGGCGGGGAAGGCCACGTCAAC
Organism: Burkholderiales bacterium; assembly: GCA_947451035.1. Classification (GTDB taxonomy): domain Bacteria; phylum Pseudomonadota; class Gammaproteobacteria; order Burkholderiales; family Burkholderiaceae_C; genus PBB1. The sequence goes on along the minus strand of CANFXR010000002.1, from coordinate 34,090 downwards.
GGGAAGTTCACGGTGACGTACCAGTACACCTCGGCCGTCCCCGAGCCGGGCACGATGTGGCTGATGGCTGGCGGCTTGCTGTTGATCGGCGCACGGCTGCTTCAGCGCAGAAAAAACTAGAAGTCCGCCGGCGATCCGTCCCGAAGATTCCAGACAAAAGGCCCTTGCGATGAACTCGCAAGGGCCTTTCGCTTGGGGCCGGCAGAGGGTCGGGATCAGGCCTGGCGCCTTGCGCGCCCGAACCATGACAGGCCACCCAGGCCCGACAGCAACAGCCACGCCGCTGCAGGCAGCGGAACCGGTGCAACCGGCAAGCCCGACTCGACCGTGAGCGTCAAGTCGCCCGAAGCGCCCAAGTCACCTTCCACGCTGCTCATGTTGTAGGTGAAGTAAGGCGCGTCGGCCACCACCTCATACAGGAACAGGTTCCACGAATTGCCACCGACGTCGCCGAAGGAAATACCGCTGTGTGTCAAAGCGCCATAGCCCAGCGCATTGGCCGACCCCGGCACGATCAGCCAGTTGTCGTTGCCGTTGAAGCCCGGATCGGTGGCGATCACCGAGTTGACGGCATTGCCGTTGATGGTGCCGCTGGCCGACGTGAGCACATAGAAGTCCTGTGGCCTATCCGCGTCGTACGTTCCGGAGTAACGGAACGACTCGACCGTCGCCGGATCGGCCAGCTCGGCGGTGAAGGTGCCGTGGCCCAATTCGGCGCTGGCGCCGCTGTAGGTGAAGCTCCAACCGACCACCAGCGACGCGTTGGCCGCACCGCTCAGCGCAAGTGCCACACCGCCGGCCAACCAATGTTTGTGATTCATGAGCATCGCCCTGTTCCAGATTTTCGAAAATATCAGTTCAGCGTGACCGTGCCGCCGGCCACGACCGAGCCCGTCTTGTACGAGACGGAAGATGCGCCATTGAGCTTCCAGCGGTGAATGCCGCCGTGGCCCGACTCGTCGCTGCTGTAGACATAGAGCGGGCCGCCGGCGCTTTCTTGCACCAGCGTCAGGCTCATCGGATCCGAGGCCAACTGCGCACCGATCGGGCGCACCGTCTGGGTGGTGGACTCGCCGAACTGGCCCAGGAACAAGCCGTTGTCATCGAAGTGCATGAACTGGTTGGCGTAGCCGACCTTCCCGTTTTTCGTGTCGGTGAAATTGGCACCGCGGTAGCCGTAGACGATGTGGTTCGCGCTGGCCACCACCACGGTGCCGCCATAGTTGACCGTGCCGTCGATACCCCGGGTCTGGTAAGCACCCAAGCCGTCCAGCGGGCCCGACGGGCTGGCCTGCCACAGCCAGCTGGTGCCGTTCAGCGCGGCGGCGCCGAGGTGGAAATTCAGGCTGCAGCACACCGACTGATCGAAGAACACCACCCGACCCGAGGCCGTCGTGGGGAACCGCGGGCCGACCACGCCCGTTTGCACGCCAGCGCGGCTGTAAGGTGAACCCGAGGCCGTCGGAACCGTGACCTGACTGACGGCGCTGCCCCAGATCGGGTTGCCCGAGCCGTTGAAGCCCGTGAGCGGCAAGCGGTAGACCGTTTGCGTGGCTGCAGCGGTGTTGGTCAGCGCGTAGCCCAGATCGCCGTTTTCGTACATCACCGTCGTGGTGGCCCCGGACACAGGTGCCAGTTGCTGAATCAATCGCAGCGGGCCCGAGGCCGGCAACTCCACCACGTACTGCTGGGCATTGACCGTCATCAGTGCGTAGGTGCGGGTGTTCGACAAGGTCTCGACCACGGTCAGGCCGCCGAACCCGTCGTTGTGCGCGTTGGCATCGACCAATCCGGCGGGCAAGCCGCCCAGCCAGTTCTTGACCAACGGCCAGGCAGCGCCACCGGGCTGGAGTGCGGCGGTGTGGTCGGTCGTGTTGCAGAACTGCAAGAAGTTCGCGTAGACGCATTGCGCATTGCCGTGGTCGACCGTGGAGGTGTAGACCACCGGCAGGTAGGCCACCTGCGCATCGCTGCTCGACGCTGACGCCGCGAAGTGCAGCAGGCGGTTGTTGCAGGTATCGGCCACCCAGACGCTGCCGTCGGCGGCGGTTGCCAGCGCGGTTCTCTCGCCACCCGCCGCCTTGAAGCACAGCTTGCCGGAGGTGACGGCCGGGTCGGTGGCGTAACCGCCCGCCGCGCCGATCGTGCCAAGGGCCGTGCCGTTTGAGTCGAAATGCTTGAGCTGCTGGCTGGCACCGCCGTCCGCGACCCACACGCCTCCGGACGCATCAGCGGCAAGCGCCAGCGGGCTGCTCAGTCCGCCGAACGTGAGTGCCAACCCGGGGCCGCTGCCCAGATTCGAGTAGCGACGCAGGTTCGTCCCGGAGATCACCCACAGGTCGCCGGCCGACGACATGGCGATCTGATTCAGCGTGCCACCGGTCATCGGCACCGAGATCTGATTGACGTAGGCACCCGTCAGCTTGTTGTACAGACGGACCACGTTTTGTCCGCCATGGGCCACGGCGAGCACGCCCGAGGCGCCTTGCTGAACGGCGATGCCCGTGGGCACCTGACCGGTCTGTTCGCTGGCCGACGAGGCCGACTGCAGATCAATGACACCGGAATAGTTCTGCCCTGAGTAGCAGACTCCCGGCGACAGGTAGTTCAGGCAGGCGGACTGACCGGAAGAAAACGCGGCGGGCAACGAGGTCGAGCGGCTGAATGCCCCCACGAAGGATGACTTGGCCATGCCGCCGGTGTTGGCCCAATAGAGCCGATCGTCGTCTGCCGTCACCATGGCGTACGACACGAATGCATCGGTGCTGGTGAATGACCGAAGGGCTTGCTGCGGTGCTGCCAAGGCAAATCCCGACAGGCCGGGCTGGCCCTCGTTGTAGCCCGTGGCCAGGTAGGCGTTGCTGCCCGCGATGGCGATGCTGTTCACCGGCTGCATGTAGGAATGCACCTGGGTTCCACCGAAGCTCGACGACGTGTTGCCGATCACGCCTTCCCAGGCATAGCCAATGGTGTGGTGCGCGAGCTTGATCGTGTAGGAATTGGCAGCACCCGTCGGTACGGCCAGACCGGCGTCATTGAGACCGTTCCAGGAACCCGAGATGGTTCCCGGTGCGACGCTGGCGCCGCGCAACAAGGTGCGAACCAGAACGCCTTGCGCGTTGTACACACCCGCGCTGACCGTCCAGGTGCCGCTGCCCGATGGGGTGCCGGGCAACGTGGCCGACCACTTCGTGCTGGTCGATACCGCAGCAAACGCGGAGGGCACAGCGGTCATCCCGCACAACATCAGCAGAGCCGACCCCAGCACCCGCGACAAGTCGAGATTTTCAGGCAGCGCCGAGCGCACGACAGCAGACTTCATTCGATGGACCCCAGCATTGAGAAGTGAACGCCACCGACCTTCAGGCCGGCGACGACATCACCTTCGATTTTGGAATCCTGCTGTGACGTGCGACTCACACAAAAGCCGCGCTCAGATGGCCCGTACGGGCCATTGCGGACTAGCTAGGAGCGATGCGAAACGCCCTCCCGGGCGCGGTGGGTCCGGGAGCCCAGGTCACTCCCACTCAATAGTCGCCGGCGGCTTGCTCGACACGTCGTACGCCACTCGATTGATGCCGCGTACTTCGTTGATGATGCGGCTCGACACCTTCTTGAGCAGGCTGTAGGGCAGTTCGGCCCAGTCGGCGGTCATGAAGTCGCTGGTTTGCACGGCGCGCAGCGCCACCACGTACTCGTAGGTGCGGCCGTCGCCCATGACGCCCACGCTCTTGACGGGCAGGAAGACGGCGAAGGCCTGGCTGGTGAGCTCGTACCAGGTCTTGCCGGTGGCTTCGTCGCGGGTGTTGCGCAGCTCTTCGATGAAGATGGCGTCGGCGCGGCGCAGCAAATCGGCGTAGTCCTTTTTGACCTCGCCGAGGATGCGCACGCCCAGGCCCGGGCCGGGAAACGGGTGGCGGTAGACCATGTCGGGCGGCAGGCCGAGCGCCACGCCGAGTTCGCGCACCTCATCCTTGAACAGCTCGCGCAGCGGCTCGAGCAGCTTGAGCCCCAGCGTCTTGGGCAGGCCGCCCACGTTGTGGTGGCTCTTGATGGTGGTGGACTTCTTGCTGCCGCCGCTTTCGATCACGTCGGGGTAGATCGTGCCTTGAGCCAGCCACTTGGCCGACGCCAGTTTCTTGGCTTCGGCCTGGAACACTTCGACGAACTCGCGGCCGATGATCTTGCGCTTGGCTTCGGGGTCGCTCACGCCTTCGAGGTGGCCGAGGAACTGCGCGCTGGCATCCACGTGCACGACACGGGCGTGCAGGCGGCCGGCAAACATCTCCATGACCATCGCGCCTTCGTTGAGCCGCAGCAAGCCGTGATCGACGAACACGCACACCAGCTGATCGCCGATCGCGCGGTGGATGAGCGCAGCGGCGACGCTCGAATCGACACCGCCGCTCAGGCCGAGGATGACTTCGTCGCTGCCGACTTGCTCGCGGATGCGTGCCACGGCTTCGGAGATGTAGTCGCCCATCACCCAGTCGGCTTTGGCTTGCGCGATGTCGAGCACGAAGCGCTCGAGCAGCGCCCTGCCCTGCACGGTGTGCGTGACTTCGGGGTGGAACTGCACCGCGTAGTAGCCGCGCGACTCGTCGGCGATGCCGGCGATCGGGCAGCTCGGCGTGCTGGCCATCAGCGTGAAGCCGGGTGGCAACTGCGTGACCTTGTCGCCGTGGCTCATCCAGACCTTGAGCATGCCGTGGCCTTCGGGCGTGCTGAAGTCCTCGATGCCATCAAGCAGCTTGGTGTGACCGTGCGCGCGAACCTCGGCATAGCCGAACTCACGGTGCGCGCTGGCTTCGACCTGGCCACCTTGCTGCACGACCATGGCGAACATGCCGTAGCAAATGCCCAGCACCGGCACGCCCAGATCCCACACCGCCTGCGGCGCGCGCAGGTCGTGGTCTTCGTAGGTGCTGGCGTGGCTGCCGCTGAGGATGATGGCCTTGGGCGCGAACTGGCGGATGAACTCGTCGCTGACGTCGCTGGGGTGGATCTCGCAAAACACATGCGCCTCGCGCACGCGCCGGGCGATCAGCTGCGTGACCTGGGAGCCGAAATCGAGAATGAGGATCTTGTCGTGCATCGCAGGCTCGGGGAAATCGGTGGAGTGATCGGGCGGGGGCAGGCCTCAGGCCGCGGTGGACTGCGCTGCGCTCAGCGACGCCAGCCGCCGCTCGCGGCGAAAGTGGCGCGTGGCCACCAGCATCGACAGCAGTTGAACGGCCGCGCAAAAGTAGAACGGTGCGCCGATGCGCCAGTCGCCGGGTTGAAAGTGCGACACCGCGCCCATCAGCGGCGCACCCAGCACGGGGCCGACCACCGCCATCAGGCTGGTGAGCGAGGCCACCGAGCCCATGGTCTGGCCCTGCGAGCTGGCATCGGCGGCGTTCGAGACGATGCTTTGCATCGCCGCGGTGACGGTGAAGCCGAGCAGGTTGAGCGCGATGATCAGGTACATCACCCAACCGGCTGGCGCCAGACCCCAGGCCAGGTAGCCCAGGGTGCTCGACACCAGGCCGATGATCGCGAGCTTCTTGGCCTCAAAGCGCTTGAGCAATCGGCCCAACAGAACACCTTGCACCAGCGCGGCGGCCAGGCCCACGGCAAACATCGACCAGCCGTTCTCGGTGGGGCCCCAGCCGAACTTGAACGTCGTGTAGAGCACCCACACGGTGTACATGACGAACTGCGCGAGGTTGCTCAGCGCGATCACCACCACCAGCGAGCCCACGCCGTCCAGACGCCCGAGCTTTTTCAGCGAGGCGATCGGGTTGGCTGAACTCCAGGTGACCGCGCGGCGCTTGGCCACCGGCAACGACTCGGGCAGCACGAAATAGCCATAGAGCAGGTTCAGCAACGCGAGCGAGCCCGCCATGAAGAACGGCAGGTGCAAGTCGATGCCGCCGAGCAGCCCGCCCATCACCGGCCCGATGATGAAACCCAGCCCGAACATCGCACCCAGCATGCCGAAGCGCTTGGCGCGCTCTTCAGGCGCGCTGATGTCGGCCACATAGGCATTGGCCACCGCGGCGTTGGCCTGCATCAGGCCGCCCATCAGGCGCACGGCGATCAGCACCCACAGTTGCGTGGCCAGCGCGGTGGCGAAGAAGTTGAGTGCCAGCCCGCAAAACCCCAGCAGCAGCACCGGACGGCGGCCATACCGATCGGACAAGCCGCCCAGAATCGGCGCCCCGAAGAAATTGGCCGCGCTGTAGGCAAAGGCGACCACGCCGTACCACAGCGCCTGCTCGGTGGGGTTGGTCGTGAAGTTGCCAATCAGCAGCGGCAGCACGGGCACGATCAGGCCGATCGACACCATGTCGATCAGCACCGTGATCATGATGAATCGCATGGCTGCCGTGCGGGCGGGCGCGGGCGATGCCGCGGCGCTCGGGGCTGGCTTTGAGTCGGAATGGTCGGGAGTCGGCATCTGGTTCTTGTCGGGCCATCGAGCGGCCTCGGTTGTGTGCCGCGGGGTGCAGCCTCACTCCATGCGGTAGTTCGGTGCTTCCTTGGTGATCTGCACGTCGTGCACATGGCTTTCGCGGATGCCGGCGCTGGTGATCTCGACGAACTCGGCTTCGCTGCGCATGGCTTCGATCGAACCGCAACCGCAGTAGCCCATCGACGCTCGGATGCCGCCGGCCATCTGGAACACGATGCTGACCATCGAGCCCTTGTAGGGCACGCGGCCTTCAATGCCCTCGGGCACCAGCTTGTCGGCGTTGGGGTTGCCGCCGGTGGTTTCCTGGAAGTAGCGATCGGCGCTGCCTTGCTGCATCGCGCCAATCGAGCCCATGCCGCGGTAGCTCTTGTAGCTGCGGCCCTGGAACAGCACGATCTCGCCCGGAGCTTCTTCGGTGCCGGCGAACACGCCACCCATCATCACGGTGTGAGCGCCAGCGGCAATCGCCTTGGCCACGTCGCCCGAATAGCGGATGCCGCCGTCGGCAATCAGCGGCACGCCGGTGCCGGCCAACGCCCTGGCGACGTTGTCAATGGCGGTGATCTGCGGCACGCCCACACCGGCCACGATGCGCGTGGTGCAGATCGACCCGGGACCGATGCCGACCTTGACGCCATCGGCGCCCGCCTCGACCAGCGCCAGTGCAGCCGCGCCGGTGGCGATGTTCCCGCCGATCACATCGATCTGCGGGAAGTTCTGCTTGACCCAGCGAACGCGCTCGATCACGCCGGCGCTGTGGCCGTGCGCGGTGTCGACCACGATGGCATCAACCCCGGCGCGCACCAGCGCTTCGACGCGCTCTTCGGTGCCCTCGCCCACACCCACCGCCGCGCCCACGCGCAACTTGCCTTGCGCATCGCGAGCGGCATCGGGGAAGCTGGTTTGCTTGGTGATGTCCTTGACGGTCATCAGGCCGCGCAACTCGCCGGCGTCGTTGATGACCAGCACGCGCTCGAGCTTGTGCTTGTGCATGAGCGCCTTGCCGTCTTCAAGCGTGGCGCGCTCGTTCACCGTCACGAGGCGCTCACGCGGCGTCATGATTTCGCGCACCGGCGCATCGAGCCGGGTTTCGAATCGCAAATCGCGGTTGGTCACGATGCCGACCACCCGCTCGCCTTCGAGCACCGGGAAGCCCGACACGCCATGCTGGCGCGACAGATCCATCACCACGCGCACAGGAGTGTCGGGCGTGATGGTGATCGGGTCTCGCAAGATGCCCGACTCGTAGCGCTTGACGAGCGCCACCTCGGCCGCCTGCTGCCGGGCGGTGAGGTTCTTGTGGACGATGCCGATGCCGCCTTCCTGGGCAATGGCAATGGCCAGCCGCGCCTCAGTGACCGTGTCCATCGCGGCGGACACGAGGGGCAGGTTCAACTGGATGTTGCGGGAAAATCGTGTGGCGAGACTGGTGTCGCGTGGCAACACCTGGGAGAACGCTGGCACCAACAACACATCGTCGAAGGTGAGCGCTTTACCAAGAAGGCGCATGGATTTGGCTCCTGACGCAAAACGAAATTATAGGGAGGCCGGCACACTTGCCCTGTGGCCTTGCGTGCATTCATGCGGCGCCGGACAGATCGCAGGCTTACACTTTCTTCAGTTTCAAACGAAGGGCTGTTCATCCATGCGTGCAGGGCTAGTCAGTGGGTTGATCTTCGTGTTGCTCGCCGGTCTGTGCGCGAGCGCTTCGGCGCAGTGGAAGTGGCGCGACGACAAGGGTCAAACGCAATACAGCGACCTGCCGCCCCCACTGGGCGTGGCTGAATCGAACATCCTTGCCCGACCGGCCTCGGCCAGGGCACGATCTGCGGCATCGGCCGCGTCAGCTGCGGAAGCAGCCTCGGCCATGGCGGTTCCCTTGCTGCCCTCGGCCAAGACTGTGGATCCCGAACTCGAAGAAAAGCTGCGCAAGGAGCAGCAGGCCAAGGCCGACAAGTCCAAGCTCGAAGAGCAAAAGACCAGCGCACAAAAAGCCGACAGCTGCAGCCGCGCGCGCAGCCAGATGCGCGGGCTGGACGAGGGCTTCCGGATCGCGCGCATCAACGCCCAGGGCGAGCGTGAAGTGCTCGACGACAAGGGGCGCGCCGAAGAGACCCGGCGCGTCAAGGCGATCATCGCGGCGGACTGCAAGTAGTCCGCGCAAGGCGCCGCTGGCTCGTCACCCGGCGGCTGGTGCCCTCAGCGTTTGGGCGTTTTCTGACCGCGGTGGCGCACACGACGCGCGTCCATCGGGTCGATCAGCAAGGCGCGATAGATTTCGACGCGATCGCCATCCCTGAGCACATGGTCCAGCGGACGCAATTGACCCCACACGCCGATCTTCAGCCGGCCGGTGCCTTCGCTTTGGGCGGACCATGGCAAGCCGCTCTGTGTAATCGCCTCGCGCACGGTCGCCCCGGGCGGCAGCACCAGTTGGCGACACACCACCTGCCCCGCGGCCGGGCTGCACGCGACTTCGACGTGCACCGATGCGGCCTCAGCGCTCGCCATAGACCTGAGCGGCGCGCTTGACGAACGAGTCGACGAAGGTGTTGGCGATGCGGTCAAACACGGGGCTGATCACCACCTCAAGCGCCCGGCTCGAAAACGCGTAGCGCAGTTCGAACTCGATCTTGCAGGCGTTGGGTTCGGCGCCCAGCGGCTCGAACTTCCAGTGACCGTCGAGCACCGAGAACGGCCCGTCGACCAGACGCAGCCGGACCTCGCGATCGGCCACGTGCTCATTGAGCGTCGTGAAGGCATGGCGGATGCCCGAAAAACCCAGATGCAAACGCGCCTTCATGGCGGTGTCAGTGTGCTCGAGAACCTCGGCGCGCTCGCACCACGGAAGGAACTTCGGGTAGTCGGCCACGCCGGTCACCAGCACGTACATCTCGTGCGGCGAGTACCACAACAGCACTGACTTCTTGACCTGCTTCATACAATGACTCGATTGTATTGACGCGCCCCGAGCGCGAAGCCCCCATGCCCATCGCCGAGAACCGACGCGCCCGGTTCGACTATCACATCGAAGAGCGATACGAAGCCGGCGTGATGCTGCAAGGCTGGGAGATCAAGGCCATCCGCGCCGGCCAGGTCCAGCTGACCGACGGCTACGTGGTGATCCGCGACGGCGAGTTGTATCTGATCGGCTGCCGCATCAACGCACTGGGCAGCGCCTCCACGCACGTCAGCCCGGAGGCCGACCGCACCAAGAAGCTGCTGCTGCACAAGGAAGAGATCAAGCGGCTGGTGGGCAAGGTCGAGCAAAAGGGCTACACGCTCGTGCCGATGGACCTGCACTACAAGGAAGGCCTCGTCAAAATCGAAATTGCGCTGGCCAAGGGCAAGGCCGAGCACGACAAGCGCAACACCGAAAAAGAACGCGACTGGGACCGGGAAAAGGGTCGGTTGATGAGACACAAAGTCTCATCAAAAGCGTAGCGATGCGTCGCGTAGCGAGGCACCGAGCCTTTCGGTAAAAAAGGACGGTTGATGAGACACAAGGTCTCATCAAAAGCGTAGCGCAGCGACGCACCGGACCTTTTGCGGCTCAGTCCGCCACAGGCCGCTGGCTCAGGCGCCAACCGGTGGATCGGCGGCGCGTGATCCAGCGCATCGCGGGCGCTTCGGCCGTGTGGTGGAACCATGCCCCTACCGCCACGCTGCCCGTCCAAGCCAGAAGCATCCCGAAAGCCTGCGGCCAAGGCTGCGCGGGCACGAACTCGGTGAACGCGGCGTTGACGACCAGGCACACCGGAAAGTGCAGCAAGAAGACCGCATAACTGATGCGACTCAGGTAGTGCACCAGGCCCAGCACGCGGCCGCTGCCGGCTGTGGCATGCACCGAAAAGCTGCTGCGGGTTCGCTGCCATGCCCAAAGAAGTGCCGAGACCGAAGCCGCCAGCGCCAGCCGTTCGCGCCACTCCAACCAAAGGCCCAGCAGCACGCTGGCCATCGCCAGGCCAAAGGCCACGCGGGCAGTGCGGCCGACGCGAGCCCAGGCCGCCAAGGCGCCCAGCCCGTGCGCGGCAAAGAAGTACGGCGCGCTGATGTCCCAATGGGCGTTGCGGTTGACTTGCAGCGCTGACCAGGCCACCGCGCACACCAAGCCCAATGGCAAGACGCGACGCGCCGTGTCCGGCACCTTGGAGCAGGCCGCCACCAGCGCCATCCACAGCAAGAGCGTGGCGTACAACTGCAGGTCGATCGACACGTACCAGATGCCCGCCGACAGCGCTTCTTCGCCAATCAGGTCCTGCGCCAGAAACACGTGCGCCAGCAACTGCATCGGCCTGGGCGCATCCGGCACCGACGGGTGGTGCATCCATTGGCGTGCCAGCGCAGCTGCGGCAATCGCCACCACGAGCGCCAGCAGCAGCGGCAACGCGAGTCGCAAGTAGCGCTCGAAGATCCGCGAGCCGACCCGGGCCGGCTCCCGAAGATGCCCCTGCGGCGCGAGGCTGGTCGCGCCGAGAAAGCCGCCCACCACCAGAAACACTTGCACCACCACGCGTGCGTGATCGGACAACCAGCCCATCAGCGCGGGCATCAGCGTCGCCGCGTGATCGGACATCGGCCCATAAAAAGCCAGGTGGTGCAAGACGATCAACTGCGATCCGATGACCTTCAACAAGTCGATCAGCGGCAATCGGTGCGTGTCATGGTGGCTCATCGCAAAGCCTCGAGCGCCTGCGCCAGATCGGCCAGGAGGTCGTCAACCGATTCGAGGCCCACGGAAAACCGCACCAGCACGCCCGGCCAGGCCGGCTTGCTTCGCATGGATGACAGCTCGTACGGAACGACCAGACTCATCGGGCCCGCCCATGAGTAACCGATCTTGAACAGCCGCAGCGCGTCGATGAACGCGTGCACCTGCGCTGCGCTGTAGCGCTCATCGAACACCACCGAGAACAAGCCGGCCGAGGCGCTGCACAGACGCTGCCAGGCAGCGTGTCCCGGTGCGTCGAGCAATGCCGGATGCAGCACCGCAGCCACCTCGGCGCGGCCCGCCCACCATTGCGCCAACCGACGCGCGGCTTCGTCGTGAGCGTGATAACGCAGGGCCAGCGTCGGTAGCGAACGCAGCATCAACTCCACATCGTTCGCGGCCACGCCATAGCCCATGCGCATGTGCGTGGACTTGATGCGCAGGTGCAGGCTTTCGTCGCGCGTGGTCACCGAGCCCATCAGCACATCGGCGCCGCCCGAGGGGTATTTGGTGAGCGCATGCACCGAGACATCGACGCCGAGACCGGGCTCGATGTCAAACGCGTTGAAGGCGATGCCCGCGCCCCAGGTGTTGTCGAGCGCGGTCAGTGCGCCATGCGCTCGCGCCAGGCGAATGAGCGCGGGCAGATCGGGGAACTCCATCGTCACCGAGCCGGCGGCCTCGAGCCACACCAGCCTGGTTGCGGGGCTGAGCGCAGCGGCCAATGAAGCCACGTCCATCGGGTCGTAGAACCGATGGCTGATGCCCCAGCGCGCCAGTTCGGTTCGCGCCAAGTCCTTGCCCGGGCCGTAGGCGTTGTCGGGGATCAGCACCTCGTCGCCGGCGCGCAGCAAAGCCAGATCGACCAGCGTCACCGCTGCCAGACCGCTGGGCATCAGCACCGTTTGCAACCCGCCCTCGAGTGTGGCGATGCGCTCTTCGAGGATGTAGGTCGTGGGCGTGCCGAGCAGCCCGTAGGAGTAGCCCGACTTGTCTTTCCAGCCGCGCGCCAGCAGCGCCTGCGTGTTGGGGAAGATGACCGTCGAGGCCTTGTGCACCGGCGGCTGCACCGCCTCGAAACCCGCTGGCGGCACGTAGGAATGGTGAATGAGTGCAGTGGCGGCCGAGGGCGCCGCGTCGTCCTGGCCCATGCTCAGATGGGCTGCGCGACGAGGTCGTGGCCCTGGGTGCCGACGATGCGCGCGCGGGTGAACTCGCCCACCTTCAGGACCTTGGAGGCTTTCTCGGGCGGCAGCAGTTGGACCACACCGTCGATCTCGGGCGCGTCGGCATAACTGCGGCCGGTGCCGCCACGGCGACCGAGCGCGGGGGCTGAATCGATCAACACCTGCATGGTGGCTCCAACGCGCCGCGCCAGCTTGGCGGTTGACAGCGCTTCGGCCACTTCCATGAAACGCGCACGGCGTTCTTCGCGCACCGCCGTGGGCAGCGCACCGTCCAATTCGTTGGCCACCGCGCCATTGACGGGCGAGTACGCAAAGCAGCCCGCGCGGTCGATCTCGGCAGCGCGCATGAAGTCGAGCAGGTGCTCGAACTCGGCCTCGGTCTCGCCCGGAAACCCGGCGATGAACGTGCTGCGAATGACGATCTCGGGGCAGGCCTCGCGCCAGCGCTGGATGCGCTCGAGGTTGCGCTCTCCGCTGGCAGGACGCTTCATGCGCTTGAGCACATCGGGGTGTGAATGCTGCAGCGGCACATCAAGGTAAGGCAGCACCAGACCCTCGGCCATCAGCGGCAGCACCTCGTCGACATGCGGATACGGGTACACGTAATGCAAGCGCACCCAGGCGCCGTGAACGGCGGCCAGTTCACCGAGCTTGGCGCACAGATCGAACATGCGCGTCTTGACCGGCTTGCCATCGAAGAAGCCGGTGCGGTACTTCACATCCACGCCGTAGGCACTGGTGTCCTGGCTGATGACCAGCAGTTCCTTGACGCCGGACTCGAACAGCCGCTGCGCCTCGCCCAGCACATCGCCGATGGGACGCGAGACCAGATCGCCGCGCATGCTCGGGATGATGCAAAACGTGCAGCGGTGGTTGCAACCCTCGCTGATCTTGAGGTACGCGTAGTGGCGCGGCGTGAGCTTGACGCCAATGCCTGCGGCGGGTGCCGGCACCAGATCAACGAAAGGGTCGTGGGGCTTGGGCACGTGCAGGTGCACGGCGTCCATCACCTCCTGGGTGGCGTGCGGTCCGGTCACCGCCAGAACGCTAGGGTGCATCTGGCGCACCAGATTGCCACCGCCTTCGGCGGCCCGCGCGCCCAGGCATCCAGTGACGATCACCTTGCCGTTGGCAGCCAGCGCCTCGCCGATGGTGTCGAGGCTTTCCTTCACCGCGTCGTCAATGAAGCCGCAGGTGTTGACGATCACCAGATCGGCTCCAGCGTAGGTCTTGGAGGTGTCGTAACCCTCGGCACGCAGTTGCGTGAGGATGAGTTCGGAATCGGTCAACGCCTTGGGGCAGCCGAGCGACACGAACCCGATCTTCGGCGTGCCTGAGGTGGCGGTGTCAGCAACCGCGGTGGAGGCATCAATGGTCATCCGCGCATTTTCGCCCAAACCCCCGCAGGGCTGGAGGAAACGCGCGGTTCAGCGCTTGGGCGGCATGAACCCGGGCATGCCGGGAAACAGGGTTTCAGCCTGCTTGGCCATTTGCTCCTGCATCTGGGTGAACATGGTTTTCGACTGTTCGAGGTAGGTCCCCATCAGCCCCTGAACGGCCGGTGCCTGACCATTGAGGAACTGTCCCCACACCTCGGGCGTGGGAGCCGTCGTGTCATACAAACCGAGCGAAGGCTCGGCCAGACGCGCCTGGATGTCGGTGAAGGTCTGCAGGTTCTTCTCGAGGTACGAACCCATCATGCCCTGCATGGCGTGCCCGTAGAAGCGGATGATCTGCGCGAGCATCTGGCTCGAGAACATCGGCACGCCGCCCGTTTCTTCTTCCAGGATGATCTGCAGCAAGATGCTGCGCGTGAGGTCTTCAGAGGTCTTGGCGTCGCGAACCACGAACCCCAGGCCCGACAGCACCATCTTCTTGACGTCGGTCAGCGTGATGTAACTGCTGGCCGTGGTGTCGTAGAGCCGGCGGTTGGGGTACTTCTTGAGGATCCGGATGCCTTCGGGAGGGGCTTCGGCTTGCGGCTGAGCCTGCGGTTGCGGCTCGTCTTCCGAACGCGTTGCCTTGGAGTTTTCGGTCGTGCGTCGGGTGGAAGGCATCGGAAAAGTCCCAGTTCAAGAATGTGCAAGTGCAGCAAAGATTCTAGGAGCGGGGGGGTTTCATCCGGGTCGGAGTAACCCGCGCCGGGCTTCACGGTCGGCCGCAGGAACGAATCGGAGCTGTCCCGGACAGGCTGCCGTTTCGCCATCGTGCAGAATTTGTCATCCGATGTCGTCATCGGACGTTAGTGAAGTACCCCAACAATGGAGATTCCCCTCATGAGCAACAGCAATCGTCGTACTTTCATGATGCAGGTCGTGGTGGCAGGTGGCGCCCTCGCCGCGGCATCACAAGTCGTGGCGGCAGACATGGTCGCAGAGACCGATGCCCAGGCCGTGGCGCTGGGCTACAAGCCCGACGCGACCAAGGTCGACGCCAAGAAGTACCCGGCCCACAAGGCCACTCAGGCTTGCGGCAACTGCGCCTTGTTTCAGGGCAAGGCTGCTGACGCAGCGGGCGGTTGCCCACTGTTCGCCGGCAAGCAGGTGTCTTCCAAGGGCTGGTGCAGCGCCTACGCGCCAAAGGCAGCCTGACCCTCTGGGGTCAAGATTGACGGACCGGCGCTGCGCCGGTGCCCGTCAGGCTAAGCCGGTGTGCCTTCAGCGCACCGGCTTTTTCATTTCAGACGCGGCTGTCCATCGGTCGACTCAGCGCTGCCAGCGCCGCCACACGTCGCTCCAGTGGGCCAGTCCCGAGGCCAGCAGCCACATCGAGACCCAAAGCCACCACAGGCCGCGCACCGCGCTCAGCAACGCCAGCATCAGGCACAGACCCGAGACCCAGTTGGCGATGAACTCGCTGCCGGCCACGCCCTTGCCCGTTCGGCGTCGATAGGCCCACAAGCCCAACCCTTCGAGCAGCGTGACCGAAATCACCAGCGTGATGAGCCGCTCGGGCGTCAGCCACTCGGCCCAGCTCATCAGGCGCGCACGAAGCCCATCAGGTGAGCCATGTCCTTGAGGAAGATGCGCACATGGGCCATCGGCTTCTTGCGCGCCAGTTCCTTGTTCATGTACGACTCGAAGGTGAGTTGCTGAACGTCCTTGTCTTCGCAAATCTTGACGAAGCTCTCGCGCCGCTTGTCGGTGGCGTACCAGAACCACTGCATGATGCCCAGCACACGGAACACCGTGCCATGCGCCTTCATGAAGCGCTTGCGTGCCAGCGCCAGTGACTTGACGTTGCCCGTGAGCAGCAGCGCTTCCACCGACTCGGCGGCCAGACGCCCACCGGCCATCGCGTAATAGATGCCTTCGCCCGAGGCGGGCGCCACGACGCCGGCAGCATCGCCGGCCAGCACCACATCGCGGCCGTTGTCCCAGCAGCGCAGCGGCTTCATCGGCAGCGGGGCACCCTCGCGGCGCAAGGTTTCGGTGTTGCCCAGTCCCGCGGCCTCGCGCAAGCTGCCCACCGCGCCACGCAGCGAGAAGCCCTTGTCAGCGCTGCCGGTTCCGATGCTCAGCGTGTCGCCGTGCGGGAAGACCCACCCGTAAAAGTCAGGCGACAAGGTGCCGCGGTAATAGACATCGCAACGCGTGCCGTCGTAGTCGGCGGGCTTGACTTCAGGCGCACGCACGATCTCGTGATACGCGAACACGTACTCGGTGTCCCGGGCCCCGGGAACGGCCTGCTCGGCCACCTTGGAACGCGCGCCGTCGGCGCCGATCACGGCGCGGGCGCGCACGCTCACGAGCTGGCCCTCATTCGTGCTGACCTCGTTGGCGCCGCGGCGGCTGCGACCCGTGCGGTCCAGGTATTGCACGACGCTCACGCCGTCGTCATCGCGGGTGAGCTTTTCGAAGGTGCCCGAGCGGCGCACCGCACCGGCCGAGGCGGCGCGCTCGCGCAACCACTCATCGAACGTGTCGCGATCGACCATGCCGACAAAGCCGTTTTCGATCGGGATGTCGACGCGCTTGTCCTTGGGCGAAATCATGCGTGCCGAGCGCGCCTTGGCCACCAGCAGCTCGTCGGGGATTTCGAAGTCCTTGATCAGGCGCGGCGGAATGGCGCCACCGCAAGGCTTGATGCGCCCTGCCCGATCGAGAAGCAGCACCGAGCGGCCCTGCCGCGCCAGATCATGGGCCGCGGTGGCTCCAGCGGGGCCACCGCCCACGATCACGACATCAAAAGTCTCGTTGGAATTCATGGCACTCACCTTGATTTCATGGCGACACGGCGGTCACCGACCTGGGGATTTCTCACGGCTCTTCACTGGACTGACAGCACCGGAACGCCGGACTGCCTTGATCGATCAATGTCGGCGACTGCCGCATGGGATTCGCGCACCGCACCGATGCTGCAAGCCAGCCAGGCGGCCACCACGAACAGCACGGCCTCAAAGGCAAACACCGCGGCATAGGCCGGTCCGGGCGACCCGATCAGCCAGCGCGCCAAGTCGCTGGCACCGGTGCCGACGATGCCGCCCAGCCCGAATGCAACGGCCTGCGCAGCACCCCACAGGCCCATGCGGATGCCCTCGCGCGAGGTTTGCCCCTGGCCGGCCAGACTCATCATCGAACCGATGGCCGCGATGGAAAACGCGCCGTTGGCCGCACCCATCAGGAACACGGTGGCGGCCAGCGGCCAGGCCCCGGCGAACAGACCCGCCATCACCAGCCCCACCAGAGCCAGCGCCGAGGCCAGACAGCCGCCCACCGTCCAGGTGCGCAATGAGCCGATGCGATCTGATCCCTGCCGCATCCCCAGACGCACCATCAGCCGACCCAGCGCGCCGCTGCCGGCCACCGCCACCAGCAGCATGCCCAGCAGCACGCCACCATGCTGCACGCCCGACAGCTGCGTCGATTGGCCCGGCGTGTAGCCGAACACCGAACCCGCGAAGGGCTCGAGGATCAGGTCCTGCGAGCTGTAGGCCAGCATCGACACGAACACGAAGAGGGTGAACCGGCGTGCGGCAGCGTCTTGCCAGACCTGGGCGAGCGCCTGTTTGAACGGCACGGCGGACGCACCCGGCTCGGCGGATGGCGCGGCAGCCGGTTCGGTGTCGACGGCGCGCTCCAGGCCCCACAGCGCCAGTAAGGTCACCACGAATGCGATGACCGACACGCCGGCGGTGACGGCCAGCAACCGCTGCGGCGAGTACGGGTCCAGCAACTTGCCCGCCACGCCCGCGGTGACGGCAAAGCCGACGATCATCATCATCCAGACGATGGTGGCGGCGGCAGCGCGGCGGTTTTCAACCACGCGCTTGGCCAGCAGCACCAGCAGCGACGTGCCACAGGCGCTGACGCCCAGACCGATGAGCGAGAAGCCGACCACGGCCAGCGCGATGCCGGCAGCCGGCTGCGACGACATCCACACCGTGGCCGCAGCCGCGGTCACGCCACCGACCGCCAGAGCGGCCATGCCGCCGATCATCCACGGCGTGCGGCGCCCGCCGACGTCTGACCCGTGGCCCATGCGGGGACGCACCACTTGAATCAGGTAATGCAGCGCCACCAGAACGCCGGGCAGCAGCGCGGGCAACGCCAGCTCGACCACCATCACGCGGTTCAGTGTGGAAGTGGTGAGCACCACGACCGAACCGAGGCAAGCTTGAACCAGCCCCAGACGGGCGATGCCAACCCAGCCGAAATGGCCGTTGCCTGCAGCCGCGCTCATGCTGCACTCACCAGCGAGCGCAGCGCAAATGCGCTGACCATCATGCCGGCCACGAACAGCGGCACGCCGAACCCGCTGTAGAACAGCGCCTGCTTGATCGGATCCTTGACGAAGCGCGCCATCAGCAGTGCTTGCGCGGCCATCAACGCCGCCACCGCGATGGCCTGACCCGTGGTGCCCCAACTGATCAACAGCAGCAGCACCACCAGTTGCGGAACCATCATCACGATGCAGGCCACCCACGCCGCGCGCTGAATGCCCAGTTGCACCGGCAGCGAGCGCACGCCCATCACCCGGTCGCCCTCGACGGCCTTGAAATCGTTGAGCGTCATGATGCCGTGCGCCCCGGCGCTGTACAGGCCGGCCAGCGCCAGCGAGCGCGCATCGGGCATCGCCCCGCCGGCCATCACCGCCGCGCCAGTCACCCAGGCCAGACCCTCGTAGCACAGGCCGCACGCGGCATTGCCCCACCACCCGTTGAGCTTCAGGCGCAACGGCGGCGCGCTGTAGGCCCAAGCCAGCAGCAAACCGAGTGCTCCCGCAGCAAAGCCCCAGGTGCCCAACGTCGCCGCCACGGCCAGCGACAGGCCCGTCCAGATGATGGCGATGTACAGGCCCCACGAACCCGGCATGCGACCTGACGGAATCGGACGGTTGGGTTCGTTGATGGCATCGACGTGGCGATCGAACCAGTCATTGACCGCCTGACTGCTGGCGCACACCAACGGACCGGCCAACAACACGCCGGTGACGATCGTGAGCCAGCGCCCGGCCGGCGAAACGCCCGAGGCGATCACGCCGCAGCAAAACGCCCACATCGGCGGAAACCAGGTGATGGGCTTGAGCAATTCAGCCACCACGGGCCACGCAGGCACTGCTGGCGATGAGGGCAGGACTTTGGTCGACATGAGGGTCATTCTGGGCTTGACACTTATGAGTGTCAATCTAAACTTACACTAAAACGGGCTATCGAAATCCCGAACAACCGCAACGCAGTCAGCGCGGAAAGCACCCTACCGATGAAGCCAGCGTCGATCCTTGAACACAACCTTCTCGCGGGTGCCGATGACGTCATCCGGCGCGCCGGCCCCCGCAAGCCCACGGCCATCGTGATCGGCAGCGGCTTCGGCGGTCTGGCTGCCGGCATCCGCTTGCAAGCGCGCGGCTATCAGGTCACGGTGCTGGAAAAACTCGATGCTCCGGGCGGTCGGGCCTACGTGCACCGGCAAGACGGCTACACCTTTGATGCCGGCCCGACCATCATCACCGTGCCGTTCATGCTTGAAGAGCTGTGGACGCTGTGCGGCAAGAAGATGTCGGACGATGTCGAGCTGCGTGCGCTCGATCCGTTCTATCGCATCCTGTTCGACGACGGCAGCCACTTCGACTACAGCGGCGACCTGGCGGCCATGCGCGTCGAAGTCGCTCGCTTTTGCCCCTCCGATCTGGACGGCTTCGACAACTTCATGGCCGAGTCCGACCGCTGCTACAAGCTCGGCTTCGAAGAGCTGGCCACCGTGGCCTTCGACACCCTGGGCGACCTGGTCGATGCGCTGCCCTCGATGGTGAAGATGCGTGCCTGGCGCAGCCTGTACAGCATGGCGGCCAAGCACTTTCGCAACGACAAGCTGCGCATCGTCATGAGCTTTCACCCACTGCTGATCGGCGGCAATCCGTTTGCCGTGACCTGCGTGTACAGCCTGATCACCGCGCTCGAGCGCAAGTTCGGCGTGCACTGGGCGATGGGCGGCACCGGTGCGCTGATCAAGGGGCTGGTGGGGTTGCTCGAAGGCAGCGGCGCCAGGTTGCGGCTCGATTCGGAAGTGCGCGAGATCAACTGCGCAGCCACCTCCGGCGGCAAGCCATGCGCGACCGGCGTGACGCTGGCCAGCGGCGAGCGGCTCGATGCCGACATCGTCGTGTCCAACGCCGACACGGCCTGGACCTACCGGCACCTGATCGCGCCGCAGTTCCGCCGCCACTGGACCGACAAGAAGATCGACAACGGCCGCTACTCGATGAGCCTGTTCGTCTGGTACTTCGGCACCGACTGCCAGTACCCCGACGTGCCGCACCACATGATGGTGCTGGGCCCGCGCTACCGCGAACTGCTCAACGACATCTTCAAGCACCACGTGCTGGCCGAAGACTTCAGCTTGTACCTGCACCGTCCCACCGCCTCCGACCCCTCGATGGCGCCGCCGGGGTGCGACGCCTTCTACGTGCTGGCACCGGTGCCACACCTCGACAGCCAGACCGACTGGCAGGCGCAGGCCGAACCGTTCCGGCAAGCCATCGCCGACGCACTCGATCGCAAGGTGATGCCGGGATTTCAAAAGCACATCGCCACGTCGCTCATCACCACGCCGCAGCACTTCCATGACCGGCTGCTGTCGTACAAGGGCGCAGCCTTCGGGCTGGAGCCGGTGCTGCTGCAAAGCGCGTGGTTCAGGCCGCACAACCGCAGCGAAGACATCGACGGCCTGTTCATGGTCGGCGCCAGCACCCACCCCGGCGCCGGTGTGCCGGGCGTGCTGGGATCGGCCAAGGCGCTCGAGTCGGTGGTGCCTGACGTTGCCTCCTTCGCGCCGAGCCTGGCTCGCCGCAGCTGACCCACTTCAACCCACAGGATTCGCATGAACACAGCCCTCGCTCCCGCCATGGCCGACGCGCAAGCTGCGAACGCCGAACCTGACCACGCGGCCGAAACCAGCCTGCACACGCGACAGCGCCTCGACCTGCAGGACTGCGAAGACCTGATGCGCAGCGGGTCCAAGAGTTTCTTTGCCGCGTCGATGGTGCTGCCCGGCCGGGTGCGCGCGCCGGCCACCGCGCTGTACGCGTTTTGCCGCTTGGCCGACGACACCATCGACCTCGATGCACACCTGTTCGGTGGTCCGCTGGGCGCCTTGCAACACCTCCAGCACCGCCTGCAGCGCATCTACGAAGGCCGGCCCTCGCAGGTGCCGGCCGACCGCGCGCTGGCCGGCGTGGTCGCGCGCTTCGCCATCCCGAAAGCGCTGCTCGATGCGCTGCTCGAGGGCTTCGAGTGGGACCTCACCGCACGTCGCTACGACAGCCTCGAGGACCTGCACGCCTATGGCGCTCGGGTGGCCGGCACGGTGGGCTCGATGATGGCCATCATCATGGGCACCCGCAACCCGCAGGCGCAGGCGCGGGCCTGTGAGCTGGGCGTGGCCATGCAGCTGACCAACATCGCCCGCGATGTCGGCGAAGACGCGCTGGCCGGGCGTTTGTACCTGCCGCGCAACTGGATGCGCGAGGCCGGAATCGACCCCGACGCCTGGCTGCTCAACCCCAGCTTCAGCCCCGCGCTGGCTTCGGTGGTGGCACGCCTGCTGCGCGCTGCCGACGATCTGTACGAGCGCGCGGCCCTGGGCATCGCGGCGCTGCCGCGCGATTGCCGACCGGCCATCCAGGCCGCGCGGTTGGTGTACGCCGAAATCGGCCGCGAGATCGAGCGTGCCGGCGGTGATTCAGTGAGTCGGCGCGCCTGTGTCTCGACGCAGCGCAAGCTCGGTCTGATGGCGCTGGCGCTGGGTGCGGCCGCGCTATCGCCGGTGCGGCGCCAGGCGGGCCGGGATCTGGAGCCCGCGCCGCTGGCAGCGATCCAGTTTCTCGTCGACGCGGCGACCATCGACGCCACCGATGAGCCCACCGCCACCACCGGGCGCAACGTCAGGTTCGACGAACGCGCGCTGTGGGCGATCGGCCTGTTCGAGCGCATCGAGGAAAGAAACCGCTCCAGCAGTTCATTTGTCGGAGCCGGCGAGCGGCGACCCTCGGCGCTCAGCGGCTGGCGGCAGTAGGCGTCGCGCCCTGCGGCGCCGCCTCACTTCACGCGCGGCATCCGCCACGGCAGCATCAGCTGCACCGCCGTCGAAACGAGCCTCGGCACGTTGAGCGTTTCGTGCACCGACACCACCGGCTCGCCGAGCAGCGACGAGGCCACCACCGAGCGCACATAGAACGGCGTGTCTTCGAGCGTTTGCGTCACGGTCGCGCGCTGCGGCTCGTCGGTGCGCATGGTGCGTCCAATGCGCCAGGCGGTTTGCGGCAGCGGCTGACGTTCGGGTGGTGCGAAGTGCTCGAACTCACCCGAAGGCTGAAAGCGCACCGCGATCACCCGGTCGCCGCCGTGCTTCTGGCGCACGTCGTAGATCACGCCGGTGCTGCCGTCTTTCAACGGCGCGCGTGACCAGTCCCATTCGGTGAAAGGGCGATCGATCGGCTCGTCGCCCTCGTTGCTGTCGAGGTAGCCGTGGCCCGACCACGACATGCCGGGTGAGTCGAATTCGGCTTCGACCCGCGCGCAAGGGGCGATCGGCCCCCAGCGGTGCAAGCCGCCGTCGTCGAGCGCGGCCACGAACCGGCACAACCCCTGCGGATGCACGCGAACGCGCCCGCGCACGCGCCGCGGGATCGGCATGCACACCTCGTCGATGTCGATCGTCAGGCACTCGCCGTCCCAGTGCAACTGGCTCGGCCCGATCACCAGACGGTCGGCGCTGCGTTGCACGCTGGCGCGGCTGCGCTCGGTCATCGTCCAGCGCTTGCCTGCCTTCCCGTAAAGGGCCACGTTGATCGAGCAGTGGTTGCCGGGGTCGGCCTCGCCCTGGCGGCGCGCCCAGGCGTAATACGGTGAAAAAACGCTGCCGACGAAGGCGATGATGCTCAGCGCATGCTGTCCGTCGTCGCTGATCGCGTCGATGTACCACCAGAGATATGCACCCGGCGCGACCGGCTGGTCGAATCGAGGTGCGCCATCAGCGTCTCGGCCGCCAGTCGGCCGGACATCGCCGCCATCGGCACGCCCGGCCCCGGATGAACGCTGCCACCCGCGAGATACAGCCCCGGCACCCGGCTCGCCGCTGCCGGCCGACTGAACGGCCCCATCCACCCGTGTGAGGCCTGGCCGTAGAGTGCTCCGCCCGTCGCCGGAAACAGCCGGTGGAATCCGGCCGGCGTCGTCAGCACCGTGTTGTGCGGCTGGCGGTCGATGGTCAGGCCGCAGCGCTGCATCAGGGCGAAGTGAGTCCGCTCGCATGTGTCGATCTCCGTGGGGTCGAGTGGGGTCTGATCACCGGTGGCCGGCGCGTTGACGAGGCAAAGCAGCCGTTCGGGCCGCGAGCCCTGTGAGCCGCCCGCATCGTGGGGAAGTTGCGCGTTGTCGTCGCGGTCTTGCGCGCACACATAGACCGTGCCCTCGCGCGGCAGGCGATGGCGCTCGAAGATGTCCTTGAACTCGGATGCGTAGTCAGAGTTGAAGAACACGTTATGCCGCACCAGCGGAAAGCCCTCGGTGCGCGCGTGCATCGACCAGGTCATGGCCGACAACGAACGGCCCGCCGCCGGCACCGCTGGCACCGCGGGGCGGCACTGCGGCCCCAGCAGCCCTTGCGCCAGCGCCGCGGCGTCGCCGTTGAACACCACCGAATCGGCCTCGATGCACTCGCCGCCCGCGAGTCGCACGCCGCAGGCCCTGCCGCCACGCACCAGCACCTCGTCGCAGCCTTGCCCGAAGCGCAGCTGCACGCCACGCCGTTGCGCCAGATCGGCCAATGCAGCCGCCACCGCGAGCATGCCGCCCTCGACCGCCCACACGCCGTCCATCTCGACTTGCGCCACCAGCATCAGCGTGGCCGGCGCGGCAAACGGCGATGAACCGCAGTAGGTGGCGTAGCGGCCGAACAGTTGCTGCAGCCGCGGGTCGTGGAAGTGCCGCGACAGCGATTGCCACAGTGACGCAAACGGACCCAGACCACCCAGTACGCCCAGACCGCTCGGGCCCAGATCACGCGCCATGCTCATCAGCGTGGGACGCTCGGAGCGGATGTAGGGACCCTCGAGCGTGTCGTACACGCGCTTGGCCTGCGCGCAGAACTGGCCGAAACGACGCGCTTCGTGTGGACCGGCGAACTCGCCGATGGCCTCGGCCGAGCGCGCGGCGTCAGCGAACAGATCCAAACGGGTGTCACCGCCCCAGGCATGACGGGCGAGCACACCCAGCGGCTGCAACCGCAACT
This sequence comes from Burkholderiales bacterium, assembly GCA_947451035.1. Classification (GTDB taxonomy): domain Bacteria; phylum Pseudomonadota; class Gammaproteobacteria; order Burkholderiales; family Burkholderiaceae_C; genus PBB1. The sequence goes on along the minus strand of CANFXR010000002.1, from coordinate 10,006 downwards.
GCTCGCCGAGTGACGAACCCGCCGCCTCGAAAATTTGGTCGAACACCCAGCGCATGGTGAACACGGTGGGGCCGGAATCGACAGCCGCGCCATCGACCATCACCTGGCGCATCTTGCCGCCGGGCATCTCAGCGCGCTCGACCAGCGTGACCTGCAACCCGCGGCAGGCCAGCAGCAGCGCGCTGACCAACCCGGCCACCCCGGCGCCGACCACCACCACGCGGTGCGTGCGCAAGGCCTCAGCCATAGGCGCGCCCCAGCCACACGCCCTGGGCGTCGTACGGCACGAAGCGCACGAACATGGATTCGGAGAAGTAGTTGTTCAGCTTGGCCGCCTTGATGGCCTCGAGGTGGGCGCCGCTGCGCGCGTAGGCGTCCATGTGCGCCACGCTTTCCCACATCGTGAAGGTGGCCTGCCGCAACAGCGGTGCCTCACCGACCCCGGCGGCGAACAGGCAGCCCGCAGCCCCCTCGAGCGAACGCTGCGTCAATGGCGCTTGCTTCCAGAAGGCTCGCGCGAGGCCCGGTCGGATCGACGCCCGTGTGAGCGCTGCGATCGGACCGAGTCCAGGCTCGGCATCGGTCACCGGCAAGCTCATGCCGGACCAACTTCCGCGGCTGCTGAAAACCCGAAGCTTGACCGCGAAGAACTCGCGCGAATGTTGCCGGTAGCCCTTCATCAACGTGGAGCCGTTGACGAAGAGATCGGCGCTGGCGTCGTCGTCAAAGACGCCGAAAAATCCCTGGCGTGATGCGCTGGGCCGCAAGCCGAAGCCTGACTCGTAGCCCGCGCCCAGCACCTTGAAAAAACGCAGCCCCGGCACGCCCGGCAGGGTGAACCGGCCGAACAAAAACCTGGAGTAGCCCCAGATCCGATCGCCGGGGGAGATGTCGCACAGCACCATCACGGCCACTGCACCGCCTGTCGCCTGAGCGGCGGCCATCCCCGCGGCGCTCCGTCCTACTTTTCGCTCTCGGCCACAGGGTCGCTCAGACCGTAGCGGCGCAGCTTGACGTACAGGCTTTGCCGCGACAGGCCCAGCATTTCGGCGGCTGCCGCGCGGTTGTCGCGGGTCAGCTCGAGCGCCGCCTCGATGCACAACTGCTCGATCAGATCGGTGGTCTCACCGACGATGTCCTTCATCGGCACACGCCCGACCAGCTCAGACAACTGACCCACGGAACGGGGGATTTCCTTGGCCGCACGCACATCGCCGCTCAGGCGGCGACTGACATCACGGATGGTGAAGCAAAGGTACGACTGCGCGCCTTCAGACACCATCGATGCCGAAATTTCCACATCGCTGGAGGAGCCCTGATCGCTGCGCAAGCCGGTGGGGAACAACCGCACCGAGCCGCGCTGGCGCAAGGTTGAAATCAGCACATTCATCTCGACGCCGGTTCGTCCGAGCCACCGGCCGAGCGACTCGCCCTGGACCTGCTTGTCAGACGCCACCTGAAGCAACTCGACGAAAGCATCGTTGGCCGACACGATCGTGCCGTCCATGTCGGTGACCACGATGCAGTCGGGCGAGGCCTGCATCATCTTGGGCAGCACCGACAAACCGCCGATCTTGGTCGCGGCCGGCCTGTGGTTGGCCAAGACCCTGGCCAGACGCAGCACCAGCAGCGAGCCGGATTCTTCGCGCAGCAGCGATCCTGAAATTGTCAGTTCGCCATGGCCATCGGCCAATTGGGCGCGCACGTCATCGGCCTTGCCCGACAAACGCAAGTTGGTGACCATGCCCTGCAAGGCCTCGTGGCTGCCCTCGTCGAATCCGACCGGAAACGACGCCCCGACCAGTTTTCGCACCGAGTCGTCAAACAACTGGACGGCGGCCGGGTTGGCCTCCTGCACCTTCTGGCTGTTGCCGTCGATGATCAGCATGGCTTCGGATGAGGCCTGGAAGACATGCCGGAAGCGCGACTGCGCGTCGCGCAGCCGCCAATGTTCGTGCAGCGATGCCTGCTGCGCGTCAACCAGGCTTTGCTGCAAGGCCGCCATGGCCCGAAGATCACGGCCGTACATGACCCAGTGACTCGCGGGGCTGCCGAGCGCGGAGTCATCGACCTTGACGGCGCAGTAAGTCAGAGGCAAATCCGGGCCGGACGCAGAGGGGTGATTGACCTGACGCCAGCGCGGCGCCGCCTGTGAGTCGGCATCGCGAAGCAAGGCCTCGATCTTCTGGCGACTTTCCTTGGTCACCGTCTGGACCCAGGGTTGCCCGATCCAGCGGTCGTAGCCCAGATTCTTCAGGCTCTCGCTGCCGAATGCCATGTCGCGGATGACGCCGTCCGCGTCGACGATCAACGCCACATCGGCCGCAGAAGCGACCAGTTTGCCGGCCGTCTCAGCGCTCAGATGTGCCAGAAACTGCGACGGCGAAGAAAAAGGCGTCATGCAAATCCCAGGAGCGAGGTTCGACAAAAGTTGGTCATGAGTGGCCTTGGCAGCGTGAACCTGATACTAACTGCATGGTTGAACCCGTCTCGCAATGAGGCTCTCGGCCGTGATGGGGGCCTGCTTGCCGTCACTGCTGGTGGCGTCGGCTCCCACCATGGCGACATGGTCGGGGTAGAGCGTGAAGATTGGCCCGCCAACCAAGACTCCGATGTGCGGGTTGCAGGAGGCCTCGCGCACCGACTTGATGCAACTGGTCAGCCAGTCGAGGCGTGCCTCGCTGCCCACCGAAAAACCAATGACGTCGAACCACTGCTGCTGAACCAGGCTGACGGCCTCGTCGCGCAAGGCGCCCTGACCGCCCACCACATCCCAGCCGTCGTGCAGGAAGAACTCGGCCACCATCGACAGGCCAAAGGTGTGCTGCTCGCCCGGAGCGGGCACCAGCAAAACGCGGCGTGCATTGGCCGGATAGGCCACATCGTGGCCGAAGGCAGGGCTCAATTTCTGAAGCAGCAACTGCAGCCGACCGACCCCGAGCGTGACCGCGGTGAAGTCGCACTCGTCTTCTTCCCACATCTCCCCGAGTTTTCTGGCAGCAGGCGCCAGCAAGTCGAGGTAGATCATCTCGATGGGCAGCCCCATGGCCCGGCGCTGCTCGACGAACCCCTTGGCAGCGGCATCGTCCTGGCTCAACGTGAGCTGCACGAACGCATCGACATCGGCGACAGACACACGCTCGCCCGGAAACACCGAAACACCGGCCGACAGCGTGCGATGGGCTTCGACCAATCTGGGGATGACTTCGGCTTCAAGGGTTTTCACGAGCTGGGTCATCCGTTCTTCGGCCGCAGGGCGAGCCATCCGCTCCTGTATCCAGGTGGGCGAATCGGAGTTGAAGGGCAATCGATGCGACCGCTGCCAGCACTCGCTGGCATTGCCGTCCGAGGATGCACCTTCAGGATTTGAAGGCAATGCACCGGGGTTGAAGCGGGACATGGGGTGACTCCAGGCGGGGCGCACGCGCGTACTGCTATGCGAGAGTGGTTGCTGGGGCTGCACTGCACCCGGCTGAACCAGCAAGGTGCCGCGGCCGTCGGATTGACACGCCACCCGATGCGCAGAGGTGACAAATTCCTCAAACCCATCGGGTGGCGAAGGATGCACGACCGCGCCGGACGTGTCCACCCCGCAACTACCCATGCCGGTATCAACCCTCGGGTGCGCCCCACGTGAGGTTGACCATTGGGCGAGAGTGCCCGCCCGCCCCGAGCGCCCGGAGTGCGAACCCCAAGGTCCGCGGCCAAGCCCGCTCGCGTTGCTGCGTGCGGCCGCCATGTCGTGCTCGATTGGAGATGACATTGCAAAACCCGGCACCCCGTGAAGTGAAGGCGTCCCCACCGCGGGATCCGCCAACTGGTTGGACCGACCAGCCCATCGAGGCGCCTTCAGCCATTGGGTTCGATGATCGACCTCGGGCCCAATAGTGTCAAGATTAATTTACGTCAATCTGGATTGACAAGTGCAAGGTGTCCGTCTAAATTCGTTCGAAGCCGACCACAAATTCTCCCGAGGATGTAGATGTACCAACGTGGGTCCCAGTTGAATTCGAGACGCCCCCTGTACACACCGCAGGAGCGCATCCGCCGCGATTCGAGCGTCTGGACCCTCGTTCAGGGAGTTCTGGCACCGGTGCAGTTTCTGGTCTTTCTGGTGAGCGTTTGCCTCGTGCTGCGCTACATCGGTACCGGTGAGGGCCTCGCCGCCGCCACCACTTCGGTGGTCATCAAGACCCTGACGCTGTACACCATCATGGTCACCGGCTGCATCTGGGAAAAGGTGGTTTTCGACTGCTACCTGTTCGCACCGGCCTTCTTTTGGGAAGACGTGTTCAGCATGCTGGTGCTGGCGCTTCACACCGGCTACCTGGTGGCGCTCTACACCGGTGCCCTGACGCCGCTGCAGCAGATGTATCTGGCGCTCGCGGCCTACGCGACCTACGCCATCAACGCCGCGCAGTTCATCTGGAAGTTGCGCATGGCCCGGCTCGACATGGCGCAACGTGACGCCGCCATGCAAGGCGGGCTGGCCGCATGAGCACCGTCATCCCCATTCGCGAAGCGGTCTCGGGTTGCGGCGAAGCCCCGGTGCTGCGCGAACGCGGTCAGCGCGAGGTGTTTTGCGGACTGACCGGGATCATCTGGCTGCACCGCAAGATTCAGGACGCGTTCTTTCTGGTGGTCGGCTCGCGCACCTGCGCCCACCTGATCCAGTCTGCAGCCGGCGTGATGATCTTCGCCGAGCCGCGATTTGCCACCGCCATCATCGACGAGCGTGATCTGGCGGGTCTGGCCGACTGCAATGACGAACTCGACCGCGTGGTGACGCGCCTGCTCGAGCGCCGCCCCGAGATCAAGCTGCTGTTCCTCGTCGGGTCGTGCCCGTCCGAAGTCATCAAGTTGGATTTGTCGCGCGCAGCTTCGCGTTTGTCGGGGCGTTTTTCGCCCGATGTGCGGGTGCTCAACTATTCAGGCAGCGGCATCGAAACCACCTTCACCCAGGGCGAGGACGCCTGCCTGGCCGCGCTGGTGCCCAGCCTGCCCGCCTCCCATGCGTCCGCGCCGGCGGCGCTGTTGGTGGTGGGGACGCTGGCCGATGTGGTCGAAGACCAGTTCACCCGTGTGTTCGCCCAACTGGGGTTCGGAACCGACAAGCCCGCCGTGCGCTTTTTTCCGCCGCGCAGCGCCAACGATCTGCCCGAAGTCGGTCCGAACACCAAGTTCCTGCTCGCTCAGCCGTTTCTTGCCGACACCGCGCGCGCCCTTGAAGGCCGCGGTGCCGAGCGTCTGGCCGCCCCGTTCCCGCTCGGAGTCGAAGGCACCACCGCCTGGCTGCGCGCCGCTGCCGATGCCTTCGGCGTGGACGCCGCCACGTTCGACAAGGTGACCGCTGCCGGCCGCGAGCGCGCCACCAACGCCCTCGCCCGACATCGGCTGCAACTGGCCGGCAAGCGGGTGTTCTTCTTCCCCGACTCGCAGCTCGAAATTCCGATCGCACGCTTCCTGGCTCGCGAACTGGGCATGCATCTCGTTGAGGTCGGCACGCCGTACCTGCACCGCCAGCATCTGGCCGAAGAGCTCGACATGCTGCCGGCCGGCACGTTGCTGTCGGAAGGCCAGCACGTCGAGAACCAGCTCGACCGCTGCCGCGAGGCCAGACCCGACATCGTGGTGTGCGGCCTCGGACTGGCCAACCCGCTCGAGGCCGAAGGCATGACCACCAAGTGGGCCATCGAACTGGTCTTCACCCCCATCCAGGGCTACGACCAGGCGGCTGATCTGGCCGAGCTCTTCGCCCGACCGCTCGTGCGCCGCATGAAGCTCGTCGCCTGACGGCGAGCACAGCCGCCCCGCACGCACAGAAAGCACCAGACCATGCAGTTGACGCTCTGGACCTACGAAGGCCCGCCCCACGTGGGCGCGATGCGCATCGCCACCGCGATGGAAGGGGTGCACTACGTGTTGCACGCCCCGCAGGGCGACACCTATGCGGACCTGCTGTTCACCATGATCGAGCGCTTGCCCAAGCGCCCGCCGGTGACTTACACCACCTTCCAGGCCCGTGACCTGGGTGGCGACACCGCCGAGTTGTTCAAGACCGCAGCGCGTGAGGCCTACGAGCGGTTCAAACCCCAGGCCATGATGGTCGGCGCGTCGTGCACGGCGGAGTTGATCCAGGATGACCCGGGTGGCCTGTGCAAGGCGCTGGACCTGCCGGTGCCGGTGATCGCGCTCGAGCTGCCGTCCTACCAGCGCAAGGAAAACTGGGGCGCCTCGGAAACCTTCTACCAAATGGTGCGCGCCCTGGCCGGGCCGAACGCGCCGGTGCCGGGCACGCCGAAGACACAGCGCGCCGCCGGCGCACGCCCGCGCTGCAACATCCTGGGGCCCTCGGCGCTGGGCTTCCGGCACCGCGATGACCTGCGTGAGATCACCGCCTTGCTGCTGCAAATGGGCGTCGACATCAATGTGGTCGCCCCGCTCGGCGCCACGCCGGGTGATCTGGCTCGTTTGGGCGAGGCCGAATTCAACGTGGTGCTCTATCCCGAGATCGCCTCGCTCACCGCTTCGTGGCTGAACCGCACCTTTGGTCAGAGCGCCACCAAGACGATCCCGATCGGCGCCGGCGCCACACGCGACTTCATCCGTGAAGTGGCAACGCTGGCCGACATCGACGCCACCGCCGTGCTCGCCAGCGCCGACTCGCGTGCCACCTGGTACGCGAAATCGGTGGACTCGACCTACCTCACCAACAAGCGCGTGTTCGTGTTCGGTGACGCCACCCATGCGGTGGCGGCTGCCCGCGTGGCGAGCGAGGAAATGGGCTTCAAGGTGGTGGGCATTGGCACTTACGCCCGTGAATTCGCCCGCGAGGTGCGTGACGCCGCCAAGCTGTACGACGTCGAAGCGCTGATCAGCGACGACTACCTCGAAATCGAGGCCCGGATTGCCGAACTGCGGCCCGAGCTGGTGCTGGGCACCCAGATGGAACGGCACATCGCCAAGCGTCTGGGCATCCCCTGCGCGGTGATTTCGGCGCCAGTGCACGTGCAGGACTTTCCGGCTCGCTACTCGCCGCAAATGGGATTCGAAGGCGCGTGTGTGCTGTTCGACACCTGGGTGCACCCGCTCATGATGGGCTTGGAAGAGCACCTGATCGGCATGTTCCGCGGCGACTTCGAGTTCCACGAAGACGCGGCCCCGTCGCATCTGGGCGGCCATGCCGATGCCCGCGCCGGCCGCGAGATGCCAGCGCAAGCCGCCCCGGCCAGCGCGACGGCGAACGAGCCCGTGCGCACTGAGCCGGCCCCGACGCCCTCAAGTACACAAGCAGCCGCTGCCGCCACCGTCGCCTCCTGGGCGCCCGAGGCCGAAAAGGAGTTGCGCAAGATCCCGTTCTTCGTCCGTGGCAAGGCCAAGCGCAACACCGAGCGCTATGCCCTGGAACGAAGCGTGCCGCTGATCACTGTAGAGACCCTCTATGACGCAAAAGCCCACTTCGGCAGCTGAGGCTCGCAGCGTGGCGGCACACACGCCAGTGCGTGTGGTCGTGGTCACGATGGACACCCACCTGGCCAGCGCCACCGGCCGTGCCCGCGCCGCCTTGTCACGCGAACTGCCGGGGCTGCAGCTGTCCTTGCACGCGGCCTCCGAGTACGCCGCCAGCCCGGCTGCCCTCACGCGCTGCAAGGCCGACATCGCGCAGGCCGACATCATCGTGGTGGGCATGCTGTTCCTCGAGGACCACTTCCTGCCGGTGATGGAAGACCTGCGGGCCCGCCGCCCAGATTGCGACGCCATGATCTGCATGATGTCGGCCAGCGAGGTGGTCAAGCTCACGCGTGTGGGCAACTTCGACATGGAAAAGCCCGCCAGCGGGCCCATGGCGCTGCTGAAGAAACTGCGCGGCAACAAGGAAAAGACGGCCACCGGCGGCGCGGCGCAAATGAAGATGCTGCGTCGCATCCCGCAGATGCTGCGCTTCATTCCCGGCACCGCCCAGGACGTGCGCGCCTATTTCATGACGATGCAGTATTGGATGGGCGGCTCCGACGAGAACATGCTCAACCTGATTCGCCACGTGGTGGACCGCGGGGCCGACGGCGCGCGCCGCGTGCTGCGCGGACTCGCCAAGGTTCCGGCGCCGATCGAGTACCCCGAGGTGGGCGTCTATCACCCGCGCATGGCCTCGCGCTTTGCCACCGAGGCGGCCGCGCTGCCCAGGCCGGCGGCTGGCGGCGCCGCAGGCACGGTCGGCGTGCTGCTGCTGCGCTCGTACCTGCTGTCGAACAACGCCGGCCACTATGACGGCGTGATCGCCGCACTCGAGTCGCGCGGCCTGCGCGTGATCCCCGCCTTCGCGGCCGGGCTCGATTCGCGTCCTGCCATTGAAGCGTTCTTCGTCAAGGACGGCCACGTCGTCGTCGATGCGGTGGTCTCGCTCACCGGTTTTTCGCTGGTCGGCGGGCCGGCCTACAACGACTCCAAGGCAGCTGCCGACGTGCTGGCGCAGCTCGATGTGCCCTACCTCGCGGCCAACCCGGTCGAGTTTCAGACGCTCGACCAGTGGGGCGGCTCGGACCGTGGCCTGCTGCCGGTCGAGAGCACCATCATGGTGGCGATCCCCGAACTCGACGGCGCCACAGGACCGATGGTGTTCGGCGGGCGCCCCGGCGCTGCGGGCGTGACCTGCACCGGCTGCCACCACGCCTGCACCTTCAAGGCCACCGACACCGCGCAGGACATGCACTCCTGTCCCGAGCGCGCCCTGATGCTGGCCGCGCGCATCTCCAAGCTGGTGGCGCTGCGCCGCAGCGAACGCGCGGCGCGCAAGGTGGCCATCGTCATCTTCAACTTCCCGCCCAACGCCGGCAACATCGGCACCGCCGCCTACCTGTCGGTGTTCGAGTCCATGTTCCACACGCTGGTCGCCATGAAGGCCCAGGGCTACAGCGTCGACCTGCCTGAAAGCGTCGATGCGCTGCGCGACGGCATCCTCCAAGGCAACGCCGCGCAGTACGGTGCGGATGCGAACGTGCACGACCTGATCGCCACCGGTGACCACGTGCGCCGCGAGCGCTGGCTGGCTGAAATCGAGGCCCAGTGGGGCCCGGCGCCCGGGCGCCAGCTCAACAACGGCAGCTCGATCTTCGTGCTGGGCAAGCAGTTCGGCAACGTGCTGGTCAGCGTGCAGCCGGGCTTTGGCTACGAAGGCGACCCGATGCGGCTGCTGTTCGAAAAAGGCCACACGCCAACGCACGCGTTCTCGGCCTTCTACCGCTACCTGCGCGAGGACTTCAAGGCGCACGCGGTGCTGCACTTCGGCACCCATGGCGCGCTCGAATTCATGCCTGGCAAGCAAAGCGGCATGAGCGGCGCGTGCTGGCCCGATCGCCTGATCGACGACCTGCCCAACATCTACCTTTACGCCTCGAACAACCCGTCCGAAGGTGCGATTGCCAAACGCCGCTCGGGTGCCACGCTGGTCAGCTACCTGACTCCGCCGGTGAGTCAGGCTGGCCTGTACCGCGGGCTCAACGAGCTCAAGGGCTCAATCGAGCGCTGGCGCGGCATGGAACCCGGCGCTTCTGACCGCGGCGACCTCGCAGCGCTGATCCAGTCGCAAGCCGCGGCGCTCGACCTGACCGACGCCGAACCGGCTTGGGTGGTGGAGACCGGTGCACGGGCATCGCACACCATCGACGCCTGCGTGGCCCGCTTGGCCGAGCAGGTCCTCGAGCTCGAATACACGCTGATCCCGCACGGTCTGCACGTGGCCGGTCGGGCTGCCAGCGCCACCGAACGCATCGACATGCTGATGTCGATTGCTGACGCCTCGCACGGCATGCGCCTGGAACGCGCCACGATCGAGGCTCTGGTGGACGGCGACAGCATCGAACGCGCTCTCGACACCACCGGCCTCGCGCACGACGATGCCACGCTCGAGCTGATGCGCGAACTCGCACGCATCGACAAGATCCTGACCGAAGAAACCGAAGTCGCCGGTCTTTTGCATGCGCTCGACGGCCGGTTCATCCGCCCGGCT
>CANFXR010000001.1 GCA_947451035.1 Burkholderiales bacterium | reverse complement strand
TAGATACAGCATTACGCTATTCCTAAATTTTCTCGCTTCCTGGGCACGGCCACCGGGGAACCTCGACGAACCCGCGTTTCTGAACATTTGCTTTGATGCTGGCCGACGCTTCGCCGTTTCGGCCATGAGTCAGGCGACGCAAAGGCCGGGCCCGTACGTTGAGTGAACCCGTTTGAACGCCTTCGTGGAAGAGGTGAATCCCGCGTGCTGCCCTCCCAAAAAAACGATGCAGCAGCATTTGATTTATGGCTGGTCCCGGTACCTTCCCCCGAGGCTTGCGCCACTTAAGTCGGGGTATTCGACGTGGTGCACACGGAAAGCTCCGGGCGGAGGCTGGCTCACAGCGACCGGAGCGGGATCGCTCTGCACATCTTTCACGGGGGCATCAGTCCCGGCTCCCTGGTAGCTGGGGGAAATCACCCACTGATTGAAGTTAGCCCTGGGTGATTGCGCCCAAGTCGATGCAGTGAATTCATGCAAGTTGTTGATTTCAAATGGTTTGTGGGTCTGGCACGGGCTTTGCGCTTACTGCTCGCCTCAATCCTGAGGCCGACCATCAGGAGATTGACCATGAAGACCTCGATTCGCACCATTTCCGCCACGCTTGCCGTGATCGCCACCGTTGCCGGCCTTTTCGTCGCCGCCCCTGTTCAGGCCAAGAGCGCCCATTGCTCTGCGGTGCCCGTGCCAGGTCAGCCGGGCCACTTCATCGTGGTGTGCTCACGCGTACGTCCGTAAGCTGGTTGTTGACTTCCAGGCCCCGGCGCTTCTGGCACAGCGGTGTGTTGTGTCTGGCGGTGCTGTGGGCGCCAGGTTTGGTCTGCGCCCAGGACACCGGCCACCCACCAGAGTCACCGCTGTCCGGCACGCTGGAGTTCGAACTGGTTCGCGAACGTTCGAAGTTCAACGTGATTCGCATCGACGAAGCGGCGGTGCTGGTGTCTGACGGTGGCGCCCGCAGCACGGAGACGTTTCGCCACCTTTCGGGGTCGCTCAGCGCGGTCATGGCCTGCGGCACCAGCGTCTACTGCACCGCAAGCGCAGGGGTCGATTCGCGCACCGGCCAGAGCAGCAGCGACGCCGACACCGGCACCGCACAGGCCGACGCCGGTCTGCAATGGCGGCTCGGTTCGGCGACGATGGGGGCTCGCTACCAACGCGAACAGTGGCGCGTGGCGAACAAGGTCTACATGAACGTGCAGGGACTGGCTGCCGACGCTGCCGTGGCGGTCAACGACAAGATCTCTGCCTATGCCCTCGTCAACCTGGCGATGCGTCGCCATCCCGGTGACAGTGCCTTGCTTGACGCGCACTATCAATCCGTCACGGCCAATCTGCGCTGGGCTACCGACTGGGCCTGGCAATCCGTGTGGACCACCCAGGTCACGCTCGCGCGCGAGCGAAACCTGCGAAACGAGCATGCCTTCGACAACCGGGAACTGATGTTGCGGCTGGCCTGGGAGGCCACCCCGGCGCCTGGCTGGGAACTGCGGGCCAGCGTGATCGCACAGCGCGTGCAGTTCGCCGAGTTCGACCCGCTTTTGCGTGTGCGGCGATCCGACCGGTACACCGGCATCGACCTGTCGCTGTCGCGGCACATTACGGACAATCTGGAGGCTCGCATCGAATGGAATTCCTCGAACTTCCGCTCGCGTGCAACGTTGTTCAACAATGATTCGGACAGCCTCGGACTGGCGCTGGCATGGGGCTTTTGACTCCGATGGCATGGGGTTCGCTCCTGACGCGGTGCGCCGTGGCCCGACATCGCCAGCCCTGAGGCCGTCAAGCTGTCCTCAAGCATTGAACCAAACCGCTTCTCGAGCGATCCATACGGATCCTGAGTCCTATACTGATTCGAGACACGGATGAACACACCAGCGAGAGGTTCGGAGATGGGCAGCAAGTTGAAGATTTGGGGTTGGGTCGGCATCGGCGCGGTCGCCGGCGCGCTGGCCACCATGCAGTTGCAGGCCTCGGCGCGCAGCACCGTGAGCGCGTTGCCGATCGAGGAGTTGCAGCAACTCGCCGCCGTCTTCGGCATGGTCAAGAGCGACTACGTCGAAACCGTCGATGAGAAAAAGCTCATCACCGACGCCATCGGCGGCATGGTGGCGGGGCTTGATCCGCACTCGCAGTACTTCGACAAGAAGTCGTTCAAGGAATTCCGCGAAGGCACCACCGGGCGCTTCGTCGGCGTGGGCATCGAGATCGGCATGGAAGACGGCCTGGTCAAGGTGGTCTCGCCCATCGAAGGCTCGCCGGCGTTTCGTGCAGGGCTGAAAAGCGGCGACCTCATCACCAAGATCGACGAAGCCGTGGTCAAGGGCCTGTCGATCGATCAGGCCGTCAAGCGCATGCGCGGCGAGCCGGGCACCAAGGTGCAGTTGATGATCTTTCGCAAGTCGGAAAGCCGCAACTTCCCGGTGACCATCGTGCGCGAAGAGATCCACACGGTGAGCGTGCGCGCCAAGCTGATCGAGCCGGGCTACGCCTGGCTGCGCATCAACCAGTTCCAGGACCGCACGGTCGAGGACTTCGCGCATCGGCTTGAAGACCTCTACAAGCAAGACCCCAACATCAAGGGCATCGTGCTCGATCTGCGCAACGATCCGGGCGGCCTGCTCGAAGCGTCGGTGGCGGTGTCGGCGGCGTTCCTGCCCAGCGAGGCCACGGTGGTGTCGACCAACGGCCAGATTCCCGAGTCGAAGGCCGTGTTCAAGGCCTCGCCCGAGTTCTATCTGCGCCGCGGCGGTGCTGACCCGCTCAAGCGTCTTCCCGAAGCGCTGAAGTCGGTGCCGATGGTGGTGCTGGTCAATGAAGGCTCGGCCTCGGCCAGCGAGATCGTGGCCGGCGCCTTGCAAGACAACAAGCGCGCGCTGGTGATGGGTGCGCAGAGTTTCGGCAAGGGCTCGGTGCAAACCGTGCGTCAGCTGTCGCCCGACACTGCGCTCAAGATCACCACGGCGCGCTACTACACGCCCAGCGGCCGCTCGATCCAGGCCAAGGGCATCGTGCCCGACGTGATGCTCGACGAAACCGCCGAAGGCAACTTGTTCGCCTCGCTGCGCTTGCGCGAAGCCGACCTCGAGAAACACCTGCAAAGCGGCCAGGGCGCCGAGAAGAAGGACGAAGCCCGCGAAAAAGCCCGCGAACTCGCCCGCGAAAAGCTCGAAGCCGAACAGGCCAAGAAGAACGTGCCGGCCAAGCCGCTGCCCGAATTCGGCAGCACCGACGACTTCCAGCTCGCCCAGGCCATCAACCAGCTCAAGGGCAAGCCGGTGCTGATCAGCAAGACGCTGGCCGAGCGCAAGCCAGACGCCGAAACCAATTGAGGCCTTGGCGCTGAGTTCACCCCGACGCCCGCTGATTGCGGGCGTTTTTTCGGGCGGCCTCCTCACCACCCACCGCCGAGCCCGCGCATGAACGACGACCAGCTGCTGCGCTACTCGCGCCACATCCTGCTCGATGACATCGGCATCGAAGGCCAGCGGCGCTGGCTGGCCGCGCACGTGCTGGTGATCGGTGCGGGCGGTCTGGGCTCGCCGGTGGCGCTGTACCTGGCCACCGCCGGCATCGGCACACTCACGCTGGTCGATGGCGACACCGTCGAGCTCACCAACTTGCAGCGGCAGATCGCGCACAGCCTGGCGCGCGTGGGGCACCCCAAGGTCGATTCGGCCGCCGAGGCGATCGCCGCGCTCAACCCCGAGGTGCGGGTGGTCGCGCTGCACGAACGCGCCGACGCCGAGCGGCTGGGTGTGCTGGTCGCCGCCGCCGATGTGGTGATCGACTGCAGCGACAACTTCGCCACCCGCCACGCCGTCAATGCGGCTTGCGTGAAGCACGCCCGGCCGCTGGTGTCGGGCGCGGCCATCGGCTTTGACGGGCAGATCGCCGTCTACGACACGCGCGATGCCACCCTGCCTTGCTATGCCTGCGTCTTTGCGCCCGAGGCGGGCTTTGAAGAAGCGCACTGCGCCAGCATGGGCGTGTTCGCACCGCTGGTGGGCATCGTCGGCAGCATGCAGGCGGCAGAAGCACTCAAGCTGCTGGCCGGCGTGGGCAGCCCGCTGGCCGGGCGGCTGCAAATGCTCGATGCGCGCTCCATGGCATGGAGTGAAATCAGCGTGCCTCGCAATCCCGCGTGCACGGTGTGCGGCACACGGCCCGCCTGAGCCCTCGACCGCGCTAAGCTGATGCGCATGAAGAAACGCCAGCGGCTGACCGCCAGAAACTTTCCCTCCGCCAAGGAAGACGCCGCCAGCGCAGCACCGCCGTCGCGCTATCAGGGCCCGGAGAGTTCGTTCCGCCTGGCCTACGCCGACCACGATTTCCTGCTGCGCGACGAGTTGCGCCCGGTGCGGCTGCAACTCGAGCTGCTCAAGCCCGAGCTGGTGCAGCAAGAAGCCGGCATCGAGTCGACCATCGTGATCTTTGGCAGCGCGCGCATCGTCGCGCCCGAGGTGGCGCACGCCGAGCTGGCTGTGGCGCATGCCGCCGCCGACGCCGCGCGGATCCGCCGCGCCGAAACCGGCTTGCAGATGTCGCGCTACTACGAAGAAGCGCGCCGCTTCGCCGCGCTGGTGACCAGCCGCACGGCCTTGCTCGAAGTGCCGGTGTACGTGGTCACCGGCGGCGGCCCCGGCATCATGGAAGCGGGCAACCGCGGTGCTTTCGATGTGGGCGGCAAGAGCATCGCCATGAACATCGTGCTGCCGCACGAGCAAGCGCCCAACCCGTACATCACGCCCGAGCTGTGCTTCCAGTTCCACTACTTCGCGCTGCGCAAGATGCACTTCCTGATGCGCAGCATCGCGCTGGTGTGCTTTCCGGGCGGCTTCGGCACGCTCGACGAGCTGTTCGAGACGATGACGCTGGTGCAAACCGGCAAGTGCCGCAAGCGCCCGATCCTGCTGTTCGGGCGCGAGTTCTGGGCGAAGCTGATCGACTTCGACCTGCTCATTGACAGCGGCATGATCTCGGCTGACGACATCTCGCTGTTCCACTACGTCGAGACCGCCGAGGAAGCCTGGGCGGTGCTCGATGGCGAATACGACTTCGAACACTGGGAAGCGCAGCCCGGCGAGTTCTCAGCCGACATCTGACGCCCACGCCTGCCCACTCCCAGCGCTCACCCGGGATGCCAATGAAACGCCACCTGAGCCTGATCGCTGCGCCCACCGACATCGGTGCGGGCAGCCGCGGCGCGGGCATGGGGCCCGAGGCGCTGCGCGTGGCGCGCCTCCTGCAGGTGCTGCAAGGCCAGGGGCTCGAAGTGATCGACCGCGGCAACCTCGCCGGCCCGGCAAACCCGTGGCTGCCGCCGGTCGACGGCTACCGCCACCTCGCCGAGGTGGTCGCCTGGAACCGCACGGTGCACGACGCGGTGCTGTCCGAGCTGCGGCAGCAGCGCTTGCCCGTGCTGCTGGGCGGCGACCACGCGCTCGCCATCGGCTCGATCAGCGCGGTGGCGCGCCACTGCCGTGACCAAGGCAAACGGCTGCGCGTGCTGTGGCTCGACGCCCACGCCGACTTCAACACCCACGTGCTCACGCCCAGCGGCAACCTGCACGGCATGCCCATGGCATGCCTGTGCGGGCACGGCCCGCAAGAGCTGATCGAACTCAGCGGCCAGACACCGGCGATCAGCGCGAAGTGGGTGCGCCAGATCGGCATACGCAGCGTCGACGCCGGCGAGAAGCGCTTCGTTCACGAGCAGGGGCTCGAGGTGTTCGACATGCGCTACATCGACGAGATGGGCATGCGCCACGCGATGGAGCTGGCGCTGGCCACGCTGGATGAGCACACCCACTTGCACGTGAGCTTCGACGTCGATTTCCTCGACCCCGCCATCGCCCCCGGCGTGGGCACCACCGTGGCCGGTGGCCCGACCTACCGCGAAGCGCAGCTGTGCATGGAAATGATCGCCGACACCGGCCGTCTGGCCAGCCTCGACGTGATGGAGCTCAACCCCGCACTCGACGTGCGCAACCAGACCGCCGACATGGCGGTGGACCTGATCGAAAGCCTGTTCGGCAAGAGCACGTTGATGCGGCGGTGACCGTGAGGTGAAGCGGCCTTTGTGTGCGCTAAACATGACTTTTTTGTAGTCACTGAACAACTAGTCTAGACTTTTACGTCAATGGACATCAATTCGTCAGCACGGCAGCTCGCCGAAAGCATTCGCCACGACCTTGGCCGCAAGCTCGTGGTGATCACCGGCGCGCGGCAGGCCGGCAAGACCACGCTGGCGCGGCAACTGATGGCCGACTTCGAGCCGGCGCAGTACCTCAACTGGGACGTGCCCGCCGATCGCACGCTGATCGCTGGCCATGCCTGGTCGCCCAAGGCCAGGCTGGTCGTCTTTGACGAAATCCACAAGATGAAGGACTGGAAAGGCTTCCTCAAAGGCGCGTGGGACGGGCGCAGCCCAGGACAGGCCATGCTGGTCACCGGCAGCGCCCGCATGGACACCTTCCGCCAGGGCGGCGAGTCGCTGGCCGGGCGCTACTTCAACTGGCGGCTGCATCCGTTTTCGGTGCGCGAGCTGGTCGAAAAACAAGGCATCAGCCCGACCGAGGCGCTGGCGCTGTTGCTCGAGCGTGGCGGCTTCCCGGAACCATGCCTGGCCAGCAGCGCCACCGAGGCCGATCGCTGGCGGGCGCAGTACGCCACCGACCTGATCCGCGAGGACGTGCTCGATTTTTCGCGTGTGCACGAAGTGCGCACGCTGCAGCTCTTGTTCACCATGCTGCGCGAGCGGGTGGGCTCGCCGATCAAGGTGTCGGCGCTGGCGCAGTCGCTACAGGTGTCTCCCTCGACCGCAGCGCGCTACCTCGACATCCTGGAGGCGCTGTACATCGTCTTTCGCGTCACGCCCTGGCACCGTGACGTCGCGCGCAGCCTGCTCAAGGAGGCCAAGGTCTACTTTCTTGACACCGGGCTGGTGATCGGAGACGCCGGCGCCAAGCTCGAAAACGCCGTGGCTGCCATGCTGCTCAAGCACTGTCATCACCGGCAGGACGCCGAAGGCAAGGCGATCGCCCTGCACACCATCCGCGACAAGGAGCGCCACGAAATCGACTTCGTGCTCGCCGAGGGCGACACGGTGACCGACCTGATCGAAGTCAAGCGCGCCGACCCGGTGCCCAGCGCCTACCTGCACCGCATGGCCGAACGCTTTACTCCGGCGCGTGCGCTGCAGGTGGTCGAGGAATTGCGCCAGCCCGCGCAGCACGGGCGTGTCGAGGTGGTCAGCGCAGCGCCGTGGCTGGCTGGGCTGGCAGTGTGACGCGCTTGGGGCCGAGGCCCATTTCAACTGGCTCATGCCATGAGCCTGCGTCGAGATAGCCTTAGCAGCCATGGACACCAAACTCGCCCACGTCAGCACAGACGGCACGCCGCATCTGCTGCGAGAGCACTTGTTGGCCGTCGCGGCGGCAGCGCATTGCTTTGCAGAGCCATTCGGCTCCGAGACATGGGCCCACCTTGCAGGTCTCTGGCACGACCTGGGCAAGTACCGGCCGGGGTTTCAGCGCTACATCCGTCAGGTAAACGGCCACGAGGCCCATATTGAGGGCAAGCTGCCAAGCAACAGTGACAAAACGCACTCAGCCGCTGGAGCGCTGCATGCGCGGCAAACCTTCGCAGCGCAATTCGGCCCAAACGGTGCGGTTCTGTCCAGAGTGCTGAGCTATGTGATCGCAGGCCACCACGCCGGGCTTGGCGACTGGGTGGCGGGGCTCGATCGTCGGCTCTCTGGGACAGGCGCTTCGGACAGTGAGCGTGAGTTCGCGGAGGCGGTGTCCACTTGCGCACCGCTCGACGGCGATCTGCTGGCCCTGCCCGGCGCCTTCACATTCAAAGCGGCGCTGGCGGCCATTCCTGACCCCGCCGGGGGTCAACCATTGACCGTGTCTTGCTGGATTCGCATGTTGTTTTCGGCATTGGTTGACGCTGACTTCCTGGACACCGAAAACTTTCTCAACGCGAAGCATGGGCGCGCGCGGTCGGGATACCAGCCGTTGGCGGCGTATGCAACGCAACTCGCTGGGCATCTTGCAACCATCGCCGAACAAACTGACCGGGCAGGACTGGCGGCCGACAAAGTCATGCGCGCCCGTGCCAGCGTGCTCGCGCAGTGCCGAGCCAAGGCCAAACTTCCACCGGGGGTATTCACGCTGACGGTGCCAACCGGTGGCGGCAAGACTCTGTCATCCCTCGCCTTCGCCCTGCAGCACGCCGAGACCCACGGCAAACGACGCGTCATCTATGCCATCCCCTACACCAGCATCATCGAGCAGACGGCCGATGTATTCAGCCATATCTTTGGTGTGAACCAAGTCATGGAACACCACAGCCAGGCCGACACGGACGACCGGCAAGAAAGCCTTCGAAGCCGCCTTTCGTGCGAAAACTGGGACGCGCCACTGGTCGTGACCACCAACGTTCAACTGTTCGAGTCGCTGTTCGCCGCGCGCACATCGCGTTGTCGAAAGTTGCACAACATCGCCGGCAGCGTGATCGTGCTTGACGAAGCCCAGTTGCTGCCGCCTGAATTCCTTCAGCCGATCCTCGATGCGTTGAACGTGCTGGTTACACATTTCGGCGTCACGCTGCTGCTGTGCACCGCCACACAGCCAACGCTCGGCGACAGCCAGCGCTTCGATCCGCGGAAAAGCATACGCGGTCTGCCCACCGCCACCCCCGTCATTGACGATGAAGTTGAACTTTTTGCGGCGCTTGAACGCGTCGATATCGAATGGCCGACTGACCTGCACACATCAATGGGCACGGCCGAACTGGTGGACCGGTTGGCGACCTTTGACTGTGTGTTGACCATCGTCAACACACGCCGCGATGCCGCCGAAATCACGAGCGCACTGGACCAGATCACTGGCGACGTCACGCTGCACCTGTCGGCCTCGTTGTGCGGACAACACCGTGCTGACGTCATCTCCGAGATCCGCGAGCGCCTGCAGGCCCGTCGTGAAGGCCGCGATGCGCGCCCATTGCGGGTGGTCAGCACACAACTGGTGGAAGCCGGTGTGGACATCGACTTCCCAGTTGTATTTCGTGCACTCGCGGGGCTGGATTCGGTGGCCCAAGCGGCAGGCAGGTGCAACCGTGAGGGGCGATTGCCTGACGGCGGGAAAGGCCTGGTCGTGGTCTTCGTGCGGGACGTCCCCAAGCCCTTGCATCAGATTCGCGTTGCCGCACAAGCCACTCGCACGGTATTGCAGGCCGGCGGCAACGCCCTGTCGCCCGCTGCCTTTGAGCGCTACTTCCCGCTGTACTACGCGGGCTTTGCGAGCCGCGACAAACACCAGATCTGCGATGAGCTGGCCAAGAACTCCCGCTTCGAATTCAATTTCAAGACCGCTGCCGAGCGGTTTCGGCTCATCGACGATGAGGACCAGGCCACCGTCATCGTCGATTACCAGAGCGTCGGGAAGCCTTCAATCCAACCGCTCATATCGCAGTTGCGCAGCGGCGCCACAGACCGCTGGCTGCTGCGCAAGTTGCAGCGCTACACGGTCACAGTGCGGCGCAAGCAGGTCACCGCATGGCAGGCTCGCGGAGACGTCCAGGAACTCGTACCCGGCATGTTTTTACTGGTCGATCAACTGCGCTATGACCCGCGGCTCGGACTGCTGCCCGAGGGACAGGCGCTGGACGTGGCCAGCCTTGTTCAATGAACGAAACGTAGGGGGGATGAGCACCAATGAAAAGTTACTGCCTAGAGATCTCAGGTGAGTTGGCCTGTTTCACCCGCCCCGAAATGAAGGTCGAGCGCGTGTCCTACGACGTGATCACCCCGTCGGCTGCGCGGGCGGTGTTTGAGTCGATTCTGTGGAAGCCAGCCATCCGCTGGCACGTGCGGCGCATCGAGGTTTTGCGCCCTGTTCGCTTCGTCAACCTGCGGCGCAATGAGGTAGGAAGCAAGGTATCGCTCAGCAATGTCGCCAGAGTCATGAACGGCGCCGACGTCGACCTGTCGATCTACGCCGACGACCCAAGTGAGCGCGCCCAGCGTGCCAGTTTGTTGCTGCGCGATGTGGCCTATCGCGTGCACGCCGAACTGGAAGTGCGTACCGATCGCCAAGATCCAGAGCCGCCGCAGAAGTACCACGCCATGTTCGAGCGCCGTGCCACGAACGGCCAATGCGTCAACCAGCCCTATCTGGGCTGCAGGGAGTTTGCTGCGCGCGTGCGGTTGGTGACCAGCGCGGACAGCGAGCCCGCGCCTATCCCGGACACGCGTGACCTCGGATGGATGCTGCACGACCTGGATTTCACTGACCCCCAGGACCCACAGCCTGTGTTTTTCCGGGCGCAGATGAACGCAGGTGTCATCGCGGTCGGCACACAGGGGGCCGCGCGATGATCCTGCAAGAGCTGGTGCGGTACTACGACCGCAAGGCGTGCGACCCGAATCCTGCAAAGCGGCTGCCCAGCCTCGGTTTTGAGGACAAGGACATCCCCTTCGTCATCGAACTCACGTCCGAAGGCCGGGTGGTGCAACTGCGCGACACCCGCAGCCTCGACGGCAAGAAACTGCGTGCCCAGTCTTTCCTTGTTCCCCAAGGTGTCAAGAAGACTTCGGGCGTAGCAGCCAATCTGCTGTGGGACAGCGCGGCTTACGCCATCGGCACTGACAGGGCGCGCAAGGGGCATTCCGAGATCACCCCGCATGCGGCGTTTCGCGCACGCATCGCGGCCCTGCCCGACACAGCCCAGGCGGATGCCGGCGTACAGGCCGTGCTGGCAGCGATCGACCGCGCCGACTGGAGCGCGCTCCAGGCCCACGCGGCGTGGGGCGAGATCTGCGAGACCAACCCGGTCATGACCTTCCAGCTGAGCGGGGATGTGGATCTGGTGTGCCAGCGCCCGGCTGTGGTGGCAGCAAGCCGCCCAGCGGCAGCCGAGGATGCGGCGGTGGGCCTGTGCCTCATTGAAGGTGTGCAGGCACCGATTCAGCGGCTGCATTCATCGATCAAGGGCGTGTGGGGCGCGCAATCATCAGGCGCCAACATCGTGTCGTTCAATGCGCGTGCGTTCGAGTCTTACGGCAAGACAGAGCGGCAGGGTGAGAACGCGCCTGTGGGAGAGCGCGGTGCCTTTGCCTACACCACAGCACTCAACCACCTTCTGTCACAAGGCTCGCGAAACCGCGTGCAGGTCGGCGATGCCTCCACCGTGTTCTGGGCAGACAGGGCAACGCAGTTCGACGGCGAATTCACTCTCGCCGATTTTTTTGGTGAAAACAAGGACGACCCGGATCGTGGCGTGCGT
Source organism: Burkholderiales bacterium (assembly GCA_947451035.1). GTDB lineage: Bacteria > Pseudomonadota > Gammaproteobacteria > Burkholderiales > Burkholderiaceae_C > PBB1. The sequence continues at coordinate 98,827 of CANFXR010000001.1, read as the reverse complement.
GCGGTACTGGCGCTGCACGAGGCGGTGGTCAGCGGCCGGTTGCCCGCAGGCGAAGAAGACACCCAGTTCTTCGTCCTCGGGTTGGCCCCGAACGCGGCACGCATCAGCGTGCGCTTCTGGCTGCGCGCGCCACTGGCCGAACTCGCGCCGCGCATCCTTCAGCACTTTGCTGACCTGGCGGTGATACGCCGGTACGACAACGACCCCGTCACGCCCTCGCTGTTTCGGCTGCTCGCGAGCGTGGCCTTGCTGGGCAAGCTCGACAACATGCCACCACGGCTGGCAGGCGAATGGATGCGGGCCATTCTTGAGGGCCAGCCCTACCCTGCAACGCTGCTGAACGCCGCGGTCATGCGCTGCAAGGCCGAGCAGGAGGTCACCACATTGCGGGCCGCTGTGCTCAAGGCCTGGCTTAACCGCGATCACCGCCGCAGACACGGCGCTGTCGCGCCATCTCATCAACACTTCAAGGAGGAACTGGACATGCTCCAAACCGATGCGCCTTATCTGCTGGGCAGGCTGTTCGCCGTGCTGGAGCGAATCCAGCAACAGGCACAGCCCGGGATCAACGCCACGATCCGCGACCGGTACTACGGCGGCGCATCGACCACGCCCGTGCTGGTGTTCACCACGCTGTTGCGGCTCAAGAACGCGCACCTAAAGAAACTTAGCGACGGGCAGACCGCCTATTTCGAACGGCTGATCGGCGAAATCATGCTGCCGATCACCGAGTTTCCGCGCCAGCTCACGCTGCCCCAGCAAGCCACCTTTGCGCTTGGCTACTACCACCAACGCCAAGCCTTCTACGCGCGCAAGCAAGAAGGCCACGTCGACGAACCCACCCAGGAGATCTGACCATGACGCTCACCACCCGCTATGACTTCGTGCTGCTGTTCGACGTGAAAGACGGCAACCCCAACGGCGACCCCGATGCGGGCAACATGCCCCGCATCGATGCCGAGACCGGCCACGGGCTGGTCACCGACGTTGCCTTGAAGCGAAAGGTTCGCAACTACGTGGGCATGGTCAACGACTACGCGAAGCCGCACGACATCTACATCAAGGAAAAGGGCGTGCTGGAGCGCACACACCGTGCCGCCTATGACGCCATCGGCGCCACCGATGAGCTGGCCGACGACGGCAAAGGCGGCAAGAAAAAGCGCAAGGGCAGCGAAGACAGCGTCAAGGCCGCGCGCGACTGGATCTGCAAGAACTTCTTCGATGTCCGCACATTTGGCGCAGTCATGTCCACGGGCGTGAACTGCGGGCAGGTGCGCGGGCCGGTCCAGATGACCTTCGGCCGATCTGCAGACCCCATCGTGGCCACCGAGCACTCGATCACCCGCATGGCCGTGGCCACAGAGGCTGAATCCGAAAAGCAGGATGGCGACAACCGCACCATGGGACGCAAGCACACCGTGCCGTACGGCCTGTACCGGGCGCATGGCTTTGTATCCGCTTTTCTGGCCAAGCAAACCGGCTTCGGCCAAGCCGACCTTGAGTTGTTCTTCCGCGCGCTGGAAGACATGTTCGAGCACGATCGATCTGCCGCGCGCGGCGAGATGGCGACACGCGGCCTCTACGTCTTCGAACACAAAACAGCACTCGGCAACGCCCATGCCCATGACCTGTTCGACCTCGTGAGCGTGACACGCAAGCCTGATGTGCTGGTGGCGCGCGACTTTACCGACTACGACGTGGCGATCAACGCGGCTGAGATACCGGAGGACATCCTCATGATCAGGCGGTTGGGCTGACGGCTGTGCGGGCGACCGCTGGGCGAGCCAAGTGCCGCCGGACAGGTGACTCAACGCACCACCTCGCATGGAAGACCTTGACCCGCTGACGCTGTCCGCGCTGCAGCACTGGGCTTATTGCCCACGCCAGTGTGGCTTGATTCATCTCGAGCAGGCTTTCGACGACAACTTGCACACGTTGCGCGGCCAAGCCGTCCATGCCATTGTTGACCAGCCGGGCATGGAGTTGCGCAAGGGGCTGCGCGTCGCACGCGCGCTGCCGCTTTGGCACGACAGGCTCGGACTGATCGGCAAGGCCGACGTCGTGGAGTTCGGGCCCGATGGCACGGCCTACCCCGTGGAATACAAGCACGGCACACGCCACAAGGCGGCGGCGATCGCCGCGTGCGACGAGGTGCAGCTGGCAGCACAGGCCATGTGCCTCGAGCAGATGACCGGGCATGCCGTGGCCGAGGGTGCGCTGTATTACGCGAGCTCGAAGCGCCGGCGGATTGTGCAAATTGACGAGCACTTGCGGCGGCAGGTCATGGCCATTGCCGCGGCTGTGCGCGACATGCTGACCAGTGGCGTGCTACCGCCGCCGACCGCCGACACGCAGCGGTGCAAGGGCTGTTCACTGCGCGACCGCTGCCAGCCGGAGGCCATGGGCCGCCTACTTGATCGCGGCGCATATTCGACCTTGTTCGACCCGGATGCCTGACACAACAAGGGGTGCAATGCATGCAACTGCTCAACACGCTTTACGTCACGCTGCCCGACAGTTACCTGCGGCTGGACAACGACACCTTGCGCATCCAGGTTGGCGACGAGAGCAAGTTGCGCGTGCCGCTGCACCACCTGCAAGCCGTGGTGTGCTTCGGCCACGTGAACCTCAGCGCACCGCTGATGCACCGGCTGGCCGAGGATGCCATCGCGCTGGTACTGCTCGACACCAATGGCCGATTCAAGGCGCGACTGGAAGGAGCAGTGTCGGGCAATGTGCTTTTGCGGCAGGCCCAGCACCGGGCGGTCGATAACGCCAGCTTCACGCTGGAAGCAGCCCGCGCGGTGGTTGCCGGCAAACTGAAAAACCAGCGACAGGTGCTGCTACGCGGGGCACGCGAAGCGAGGGCGGCTGACGAAGAGGAACTGCTCACGCGCGCCGCGCAAGACCTAGCGGCCAGCGTCAGGGCCCTGCCACAGGCCACCGCGCTTGACGTGCTGCGCGGCGTCGAAGGTGAAGCGGCTCGTACCTACTTTGCGGCCATCAACCTGATCGTGCGCCCCGACCTGCGCGGCGACTTCAGCATGGACGGCCGTAGCCGACGCCCACCGCGTGACCGCATGAACGCGCTGCTGTCGTTTCTCTATGCAATGTGGATGAACGATTGCCGATCGGCCTGTGAAGCGGCGGGGCTCGACCCGCAGCTGGGGTTTCTGCACGCCATACGCCCTGGCCGAGCAGCGCTGGCGCTGGACCTGATCGAAGAATTTCGCCCTCTCGCAGACCGGCTGGCACTGACACTGGTCAACCGCGGGCAGCTTCGCGCTGGCGACTTTGAGCTGCGCGATGGGGGCGCGGTGAACCTGGTGGCCGATGCACGTAAGGCCGTGGTGGTGGCGTACCAGGAGCGCAAGCAGGAACTGCTGACCCACCCGCTGCTGGCCGAAAGCCTGCCGCTCGGAGTCGTGCCGCTGGTGCAAGCGCGATTGCTGGCCCGCCATGTGCGTGGCGAGGCACCAGGCTATCTGCCTTTCGCCGTCAAGTAGCACCAGAAGGGCTGCTGTGCTGGTCATCGCCTGCTACGACGTCAACACCGAAACGCGCGAAGGCCGACGGCGGCTGCGCCGTGTCGCCAAGGTGTGTGAGAGCACCGGCCAGCGCGTGCAAAAGTCTGTGTTCGAGTGCAAGGTGACGCTGGCAGAACTGGAGGCACTCGAGCGCAGGCTGCTGGCAGAAATCAGCCTGGACGAAGATTGCCTGCGCCTTTACCGGATGGCCGACACACGCGGCTGCGAAGTGCGCGAATACGGCAAGTTCAAAGCCACGGACTTCGACGGGCCGCTGGTTCTATGATCGTTTCGCGAACTTGGAGTGACCGGCAAAGTTGCCTCACGTTCGCGCGCCACCCAAGTGCTTGATGCAACTGATAAACCGGGTTGTGTTGTGCGACCTGTCACCGCCCTGCAAGCAGCCGGGCAACCGGTTCGCGCAACGTGAGCAGGCCGACATGTGGAATCAACAAGTTACTTGGGCGGAGTCGCGCGCCTCTCACGAGGCGCGCGTGGATTGAAACTACGATTACGAAATCTGTGCTGATTGCAACGGGTGTCGCGCGCCTCTCACGAGGCGCGCGTGGATTGAAACCATATGGTCTCCCGTCCCCTCGGAGTGATGGAGCGTCGCGCGCCTCTCACGAGGCGCGCGTGGATTGAAACGATTTGGAGATGTGGCAAATGCTCACACCTGGGCGTCGCGCGCCTCTCACGAGGCGCGCGTGGATTGAAACAAAACAGACGGGCTCGCATGGGCTGTATTCGGCCGTCGCGCGCCTCTCACGAGGCGCGCGTGGATTGAAACCATATGGTCTTCCATCTCCCCGTAGTGATGGAGGTCGCGCGCCTCTCACGAGGCGCGCGTGGATTGAAACGGCTGCTGATCTCAGCCGCTTGCCCCTCGCTGGGGGTCGCGCGCCTCTCACGAGGCGCGCGTGGATTGAAACAAGCTGCCAACGATCAGCGCGATGCTGAGCGAGAGTCGCGCGCCTCTCACGAGGCGCGCGTGGATTGAAACCAGATCTGCAAGCTCTTCGTGCTCCGCGTCGTCGGTCGCGCGCCTCTCACGAGGCGCGCGTGGATTGAAACGTGCATGGCGGCCCCTTGATCTCAGCCCAATGCGGTCGCGCGCCTCTCACGAGGCGCGCGTGGATTGAAACGATGTTTCGCCGCCTCGATAGCCAACTGATAAGCCGTCGCGCGCCTCTCACGAGGCGCGCGTGGATTGAAACCAGTCGCCATATTCGTCCGCCACCAGGCCGTCGAGTCGCGCGCCTCTCACGAGGCGCGCGTGGATTGAAACTGCGAGCACCACGCTGAGCTGATCCAAACGCTGGCGTCGCGCGCCTCTCACGAGGCGCGCGTGGATTGAAACTATGACAGCGCGCGCCTGTGCCGCCCGTCGCGTCGTCGCGCGCCTCTCACGAGGCGCGCGTGGATTGAAACGACCAGTTGGTCACCGGGTTCGGCGTCGGTGGTCGTCGCGCGCCTCTCACGAGGCGCGCGTGGATTGAAACGATGCGGAAACGTGGCACGAGCACTGCCGGCGCGGTCGCGCGCCTCTCACGAGGCGCGCGTGGATTGAAACTGTGACTCACATTGCACTTGGCATGACCATCACCCGTCGCGCGCCTCTCACGAGGCGCGCGTGGATTGAAACAAACCATCGGCGACGAGGATGCCAGTAGCCCGCAGGTCGCGCGCCTCTCACGAGGCGCGCGTGGATTGAAACCCCTTGGAGCTTTCAACATGAACCAGATTCACCCCGTCGCGCGCCTCTCACGAGGCGCGCGTGGATTGAAACCTGTTGGGCATCGTCACTACGACGACCGTGCCAAGTCGCGCGCCTCTCACGAGGCGCGCGTGGATTGAAACATCGAGCCCCCTGCGGCATATCGGCCCAGTGCGTGTCGCGCGCCTCTCACGAGGCGCGCGTGGATTGAAACTTCGGGCACTGGTGGAACCTCGAGGAGTACCAGCGTCGCGCGCCTCTCACGAGGCGCGCGTGGATTGAAACGTCAAGCACCAGTTGCGAGTAGACCCATTCAGCCGTCGCGCGCCTCTCACGAGGCGCGCGTGGATTGAAACAGCGCAAACTGAGCGGGTGGCGTAAACGCAGGGAGTCGCGCGCCTCTCACGAGGCGCGCGTGGATTGAAACCTCCGTGTCCCTTACCACCGTACCGGAACAGACGGTCGCGCGCCTCTCACGAGGCGCGCGTGGATTGAAACAGCGGTAATTTCCGCGGCATCCCGCCGCTCGATCGTCGCGCGCCTCTCACGAGGCGCGCGTGGATTGAAACACCCTGGACGGGGTGCGGCACTCGGAGACGCTGGTCGCGCGCCTCTCACGAGGCGCGCGTGGATTGAAACGAGCCTAAGCGCTTCCTGATGGCCTAAACCATGCCGAGGCTCAACCGCCCGCCAATCAGCGTCCCGCACCCACCCCGTCCAGCCACCGCTCCACCTCGGCCGGACTGGCCGCGCCGCGGACCGTCTTGACCTCGCCACTCGGCGAGATGAGCAGCGTGCGGGGCATGTCGCCGGGCCATAGCGGGTCGATGCTGGCGCGCAGGAACTCGTCGAACTCCGAGGCCGCAGACCAGTTTTCGGCACGGGACAGGCCGGCGGCGGCGAGCCGTTGGGTGCGGGCGGCGGGCGCCGACGGGTCGACCTGGATCAACACCAGTGGCAGCTGCGGGCGCTTGCGCAACAGCGCGCCCCACTGCGGCAGTTCGACCAGGCACGGGCCGCACGTCATGCCCCACAGGTGCACGACGAGCGCACGTCCGGCATGGCTGGCGCGGATCTGCGCATAGCTGTCGCGCTCAAAGATGCGTTCAGGCGCCGCGTCAGCCGCCCCGGTGAGCGCCACGAGCAGCACGAAAGCGCCAGCGCGCAGCAAGGTGCAAATCGGATTCATGGAGCCTCCAGCGGCATGAGCCGATAGCCTTCGTCGCGCGTCAGCCACGACAGGTAAACGCGCCGGCCGTCGCCCACCAGCTGCGGGTGATCGGCGCTGTTGGCCGTGGCCACGAGCACGCGATCGGGCGACCAGGTCTGGCCGGCATCGGCCGAGCGGCGCTCCTTGATGAAGATGCGCTGGCCGTCGAATTCCTTCCAGACCAGCCACACCGCACGACCCTGCGCATGCATCGCCGGGCGGCCGGGCTGCTGAGCGGCATCGCCCACGCGCTGCGGGCTCGAGAACGTGGCGCCGCCATCGGTCGAGCGCGCCTGAAACAAGCCCTGACGCGATCGACCGAGCGTGAACCACGCCGCGTGCAGCGTGCCGTCAGGCGAGACCGCCAGGCTCGGGCCGTGGTGCGGGCAACCGTCGATGACCCAGTGGTCTTCGGCCACACGCGACGGCGCCTGGGCTTCGCCCTCCTCGGCAATGGTCAGCAGCGCATGGTCGCGCTCGCCATCGCCAAACAGGCTGCGGTACAGCACCACGGGGTGGCGCTGCGCATCGAACGCCACGGCCAGCCGGCAGCATTCGCAGCTGTGGTCTTGCACGACGCGCTCACCGCTGAACGACTCGCCGCCATCGTCCGACCACGCGTAAGCCAGCGCCGCGCCAGCCTGCGGCACGCCCTTGCGGCGGGCCGCCGCGGCGGTGCGCTTGTCGATCCACATCGCGTACACCCGCCCGTCGGAGCGCAGCGCCAGCACCGGAAAGCGCTGGCTGGCGGCATCGCGCGACAGCGACCGCGGCACCGAGAAGCTGGCGCCGCCATCGGTCGAGGCGGCCACCAGCACCTGCGCGTTCCAGGCCTGGTCCTTGAACGCCGCGTAGGCGACCACGATGCGGCCGCGCGCGTCGACCACGATCTGCGGCCGCGCGTCCGATCCTGCATCGAGTGCCGCGCCGGGGCTGCCGACCACCGACGCGGGGCCGAACGTCACGCCCGCGTCGGTGGAGCGGGCCACCGACACCGACCCTGCCGCAGCCCACACCACCCACAGCGCGCCACGCGCGTCGAACACGGCGCTCGCTGCGTTGGCACAGGCCAGCGCCGGGCCCGCGCAAGCCGCTGCGCGGTGGCCCTCGTGGTGCATGGCTGCGCTGGCGGGCGCGGCGGGCACCGGTTGTGCCAGCGCGCTGCCGGCGAGCAGCAGCGCGCCGACGGCTGCGGCGATCCGCTCAGAAATTGACATGCAGGCTCACCCTCCCGGCGCGTGGCATCGCGTAGCTGATGCCCTGCGGATTGCTCGCGCTGCTGTCGGTGTAGCGCTTGTCGAACACGTTGGTGAGTGCGCCCGCCACTTCGAACCGTTCGTTGATGCGGTACGTCGTGCCCAGGTTGAACACGGCGTAGCCGCCTTGCCGGATGGGCGGTGCTGCGGTCAGGCTGCTCAGGGTCATCGAACTGTTGTAACGCACATCCGCGTACTGGCTCCAGCGCTCGGTGGTGCGCCACGCCAGGCTCGCGCCGCTCACCAGCCGCGGCACCAGCGACAGCTGCGTGTCCACCGGGTCGCCGGTGGTCGTGTGCGTGTAGTACGACTGCGTGCGGGTGGCGTAGGCGCTCAGGCTGAGGTCGCGCGACAGCGCCCACTTGCCGTCGATCTCGACACCCCAGGCCTTTTGGTCCTGGCCGTTCGAATAGAAGCTGACCGTGCCCGGGCACGCCGTGTTGGACACACCCGCATAGCCACTGCCGCAGATGTTTTTCACCGCATCAGGCACCGGGGTGCCCGAGGTGATGCCGTAGCTGGCCACCATGTCCTTCACCTTGGCTTCGAACACCGTGATGCCGAAGGCCGATGAGCCCAGCTTCCAGTCGAGCCCGATTTCCTTGCCGACCATGGTCTCGGGTGCGAGCAGCGGATTGGCGATGGAAATCGCGCTGCTGCCGAAGCTGCGGTACAGGTTGTTCAGCCCCGGCGCGCGGAACGCCTTGTAGATAGAGCCGCGAAGGTCGATGTCGTCGGTGAGCTCGTAGCGTGCCGACAGGCTGGGGTCGAACGCCGTCTTGTGGCTGTTGGGCACCGCCCCGCCCGTGGGAGCGGCGGCCAGCGGGTTCGCCACGTTCGAGTAGTTGGTCTGCACCGCACGGCCGCCAAAGCTGCTGAAGTGGTCGACGCGCAAGCCCAGCGTGAATTCGAGCGGCTCGAGCGGGCGCAGCTTGAACTGCGAGAACACGCCGGTGAATTCCTGCGTGCCCGCACCGTCGTTGGTGCGCTGGATGCGCAGCGCTTCGGGGCGGGCGGCCGTGGGGGTGCGGTAGCTTTGCTGGGCGTCCTCACCCGAGATGTACCGGTAGTCCAGGCCGACTTGCAGTTCCTTGAGCAGCGACTGCCAGCGGCTCGAATAGACCACCGAGCCACCGCGCTCGCGGTAGCTGAGCAAGTCGTTCGATGACGCGTACTGCAGCGTCGCCGCCGCTTGCTGCGCCGTCGAAGCGCCCGAGCCCGACACCGACGCGCCGCAGGCGAAGGTGGCCGCCGCATAGCAGCCCGCGCCGTTGTACTTGTCGAAGTTCACCTGCTGCATGTAGGCCGTGGCCATCACGCTGCTCGTCGCATCGAGTTGCTGGGTCACGCCGAGCTGAACGTCGGGGCTGCGTTGCTGGTTGTCGCCGAACGCGTAGCCGCCGATGCGCTCGTTTTGCTGGTGATAGCCCACGCGCACAAAGCCGCCGAGGTCGCTCGACGGCTGGTAATTCACGCCCAGCCGGAAGTTGTCCGCGGTGGCCGACGACTTGCCCCGGCCGGGCCAGTAGGCCGCGCGCAGCCGCCCGGGCGTGTTGTTGTAGCCATCGGTCTCGAACCGGTCGGCCGACAAGCTCAAGCTCAGCGCGTCCGACAGCACGAAGTTCTTACTCAACGCCACGGTCTTGCTGCCGTGGCTGCCGATGCTCAGCGAGGCTTCGCCGGAGTTGCTGGTGGGCCGTCGGGTGATGACGTTGATCACGCCACCCACCGCAAGATTGCCCCACAGGCTCGAGCCACCGCCGCGCACGATCTCGACGCGTTCGATGGCGCTCAACGGCACCTTGAACCACTGAATGGTGGTGTAGAACGGATCGAGCATGGGCACGCCGTCGACGAGCACCAGCACCTTCTTGTCCATGCCGCGGAACTTGATGTTGTGTCCCGTCGGGTCGGTCGTGTAGGCGGGCGAACCCGGCACCAGCAGACCCGACACATTGCGCAGCAGCTGGTCCAGGGTCTGCGCGGGCGAGCGGCGGATGTCGTCTTGCGTGAGCACCGTGGTGTGCAAGGGCATGTCCTGCAAGCGGGTGTCAGAGCGGCTGGCGGTCACGACGACTGTGTCGAGCTGGGTGGCTGATGCCGCATCTTGTGCGCCGGCGGGCGTCGTGCACGCAGCAAGTGCTGCCAGGAATGAAGCGGTGAAAAGAGGGGTCGATGGCGCGTGGCGCCGCAAATGGGTGGTCATGTCGAAAGGCCTTGAGGGTTCCGGCGGCCGGCGGCAGCGAGGGCGAGCCGGCCTGAGCCGATGGGGCGTGCGCTGACCAGGGCAGCGCGCGTCGCATCGGCAAACGACGCCTGACCCGAAGCGGGCTCAAGCGTCAGTGCTTGGGGTCACCCCGGGCCGCTGCGCAAGTCAGCGCCACGGCTCGAAGACGACCGGAACTCAAGCGATCGAGGGCGGGCCTCGAGACAGCGCGTGTCGCCACGCGTGCAAGGTGCGCGGCGCGGCCAGGAACAGCAGCGGCACCTCGAAGGTCAACGGCAGCAGGAACACGCCCGCTGGCGTTGGCGGCGGAGCGCTCGCCACGACCTGCAGCGAGCAGTAGGGGCAATGCTCCAGGCTGTGCAGCAGCGATGACTGTGGCGCGGGATTCGTGTCGGTCAGGTCGATCACCACCGGCGTGCCAGCACCCAGCGAGCTGCAGACCTCGACCCACAGGCCGCCGGCGTTGCCGTGAAAGGCCTGCGACAGCGTCGGTGCGAGCGACGCGATCAGCATGACCCATGCCGCCAGCCAGGCTGGAAATCGTCGACGGTGGCGGGGCACTTGCATGGCGGGAGTGTAGGTGCCCGGCCCTAGGGCCTCGGCGCGCAGCGCTGCAACACCGCCACCAGTTCATCCAGTTCAACCGGCTTGGCCAGGTGTTCGACCATGCCGGCGGCGCGGCAGCGATCGCGCTCTTCTTCGAGGGCGTGGGCGGTCAGGCCGATGACGGGGACCGTGGGGTTCGCCGCCAGGATGCAGCGGGTCGCTTCGAGGCCGTCCATCACGGGCATTTGCACGTCCATCAGCACGGCGTGATACGCCCCGGCATCGGCTTGCGCCATGGCGTTGACGGCCTCGAGGCCGTTGCTGGCAAACACGACCTGCGCGCCCTCGAACTCGAGCATGCTCTCGAGCACCATGCAGTTGACCTCGTTGTCTTCAGCGGCCAGCACGCGCAGGCCGAGCAGCCGCTGACCGGCGGGCGCCGGCGCGTGCGATGCGGTCCATGGTGGCGCCGCGCTGGGCAGGGGCAGCCTGAGCGTGAAGGTGCTGCCCTCGCCCGGACGGCTGGCGCCCGTGAGGGTGCCGCCCATCAGGCCGGCCAGGTCGCGGCTGATCGACAGACCCAGGCCGGTGCCGCCAAAGCGCCGGGTGGTCGACAAGTCGGCCTGCTGGAAGGGCTGGAACAGCTTCGTCAGCTGCTCGGGCGAGATGCCGATGCCGGTGTCGCTGACGGCGAACAACACCTGCTCGGCGTCGCGCGTCACGGCCAGCGTGATGCGGCCGTGCTCGGTGAACTTGACGGCGTTGGACAGCAAATTGACCAGCACCTGCTTGAGCCGCAACTCGTCGCCCAGGGCCCACTCGGGCAGGTCGGGCGCGGTGTCCACGCGCAACACGAGCCCCTTGCCCAGAACACGGCCGCCGACCATGCCCGAGGCGGACTCGATGGCGGCCGCCAGACGGAAAGGCTGGCGCTCGGCGGACAGCTTGCCGGCCTCGAGCTTGGAAAAGTCCAGGATGTCATTCACGATGGCCAGCAGGTGGCGCCCGGCATCCTCGATGGGCTTGAACGCCGCCCTCGCGGCGGGGTCCGAGGCCGAGCGTGCACCCACCTGCGCCAGCCCCAGCACCGCATTGAGCGGCGTGCGGATCTCGTGGCTCATGTTCGTCATGAACTCGCTCTTGGAGCGCGCCAGGCGTTCGGTGTCGAGCCGGTTGAGCTCGCGCACCGTCTCGATCTCGTGGCGGTCGGTCACGTTGCGCACCACCAGCACCACCTGGTCGTCGGCCAGCGGCAGCATGCGCGCCTCGAAGTACTGCACGCCACGCTCGAGCGGCAGCTCGTATTCGATGACGACCTGATCGGCGCCGAGCACGATGCGGTTGAGCGCCTCGCGCAACTTGACGCCCACCCCGAGCGGCACGATGTCTTGCATGCGCCGGCCCAGCAACTGCTCCACCGGAACCAGCAGGTCTTCGGTGCGCCCGGCGCGGCACTCGATGATGGTGCCGTCGCGCTCGGTTCGAAAGTACAGGTCGGGCAGCGCGTGAAACAGCCGGGCCAGTTCGGCGGTGCGTTGGGCGACCAGCTCTTCGAGGTGATCGCGGTGGCCTTGCAGCTCGGCTTCGACCGCTTCGCGGCGGCGGATCTCGACCGACAGCGCCTCATTGCGGTCCTCCAGCGAGCGCCGCTGCACGACCGCGCGGCCGGCGTCTTGCTCGAGCACGTTGGTGCGGTTGCGCAGCCGGTCGAAGCGAAACGCCAGCAGCAGCAGCACCGCCGGCAACACCCCCAGCGAATAGAGGAACGCCGGCGACGTCAGCGAGCCCTCGAGCGCCTCGCGCGGCTGCGTGGTCACCAGCCGCAGCGACAGGCCGGGAACCGCCGTCACGATGGCGACCGCGTTGGCCAGGCTGGCGGCGCCCTTCACATCGGCCAGCGGCACCGGCTGGTTCTCGGGCAGCTTTGCCAGAGCGCGCGCCAGCGTGGGCTCGAACGCGACGGGGTTGTTCGGGGCGACGATCTCCTGGCCCTCGAGCGTGAGCAAGGTCTCGCGGTAGGTGTCACCCGCCTCCACCTGGATCAGCGAGCGGTACAACTCACCCACGTCGGTCAGCGCAACCAGCGTGCCGCTGAACCGGTCCTTGAACATCACCGGCACGCTGGCCACGAGCTGGCGGCGCTGCGGGCTGAGTTCGATCGCTGGCGCCCGGGCGCCAGCGCCAGGCTGGCCCGACATGGGCGGCAATTCGGCGTTGCCCCCCGAATCCGCCAGCACCTGCCCGGCTTCGTCAAAGAACACGATGCGGCTGAACGGCAGCTGGTGGGTGGTGCGCGGCGCCGGACTCGTGACCGCGGTGCGAGCGCGAAACCGGCGCTCCAGAGCATCCAGGCTGGCATTCAGCCCGTACAGCGGCGACATGCCCAGCGCCTTGCTGCTCAGATAGGTGTTGAGCTCGTTGAGCCCGGCCAGGTCTTCGGTCAGGTGGATGCGATCGCCCGCGAAGTCGGCCAGCGACGACGCACGCCGCTGGCTGTCGGCCACCAGCCGACGCTCGGCGGCCTCGCGCAACTGCTCACGATCGCGGAAGGAATGGACCAGCAACAGCGCCGAATAGGCGCAAAACACCACCGCGACGACGAGCGCCCAGCGCCCGGCGAACCGCGTGGTCAGGGTGTCGAGCTTTCGGGCGATGGGTCAGCCCTTGCTGGCGAAGAAGGCCGGGAAGTAGCGCCGGATGCCCGGGTAGTACTTGTCGACCAGCTTGTCGTAAGTGCCATCGGCCTTGACGCGCACCAGATACTCGTCGAAGGCGCGGCGCAGTTCGGGCGAAGTCTTGGGGAACGCGGCGGCCAGCTCCTGGTGCCCCGAGATCGGTCCGATCACCTTGATCTTGCCGGCCCAGCGCTGCAAGTCGAGGATGGCGTCAGGCACGTCGAGCAGCGTGAAGTCTCCGTCGCCGTTGAGCAGCGCGGGCACCATCTCGTTGAGGTTGGTGCTCTTGGTGTACGGGCGGATGTCGATGCCCTTGCCCTTGAGGCCGTAGTTGCCCGGGTCGATGCAGGTGCGCTCCATCACCAGCAAGCTCTTGGAGCCGATCAGCGCCTTGGTCTCGACGATGTCGGCGGCCAGATCGGGCGTGCCCTTGATGGGCGCGGTAGACGAATCGGCGCGCGCGACCAGCAGCACTTGCGACGGGAAGGTGGGTGCCGAATACAGCAGCACCTTCTCGCGCCACGGCAGCATGGTGAAGCCGGTGGCGATCATGTCGCCCTTGACCGGGAAGTCGCCCTGCAAGGTGACTTGATCGCCCTGGCGCACGACCTCCTGGCCCAGCACGTCACGGATCACGCTGACGAAGTCGGTGGGCACCAGCGTGTACTTGACGCCGAGGTGCTTGGCAAAGCCCCGCGCCAGTTCGACATCGAAGCCGTCGCCCGCACCGGTGACAAAGTTGGCGTAGTTGATGCCCAGATGGCGCAACTCGCCGCGCGCCTTGACGTCGGCCAGATCGCCGGCGGCCGCGGGCACGCACACCAGGGCCAGAAGCAGAGACGCCGCGCCAAGGCAGCGGGTGGAGAAAGAGGTCATGCAAGGTCTCCTGATGTGGGGCGGTGAAACGGGAGCGAAGAGCGTTGTTCCTTCGCTGCGCGGGAAAACCTGAATCTTGCGGACTCTACGCCCGCGCCTGTGACCCGGAGTTGCCCCGCAGCGCCGGGGTGCGCCGCCACGCTCACGCGCTGACGATCCAGCCCTCGAGCGCGTCGGCGTGCGCCGGCCGGCCGAACGCCGGTTGCGCACGCGCCCACGCCGCCTGCAGCAAGCACAGCACCGCATCGAGCCGGTCGCCGCTGGCATCGGCCACCAGCGCATCGCGCTGCGCGTGGCTCAAACGCAAGCGCAGCGCCAGCCGCGTGCGGCCCTGCTCGAGCGCATCGACCAGGTCCTTGCGCGCGATCAGCCGCTCGGGCGTTTGCCGGGCGCGATCGTCGCTCTTGTACGAGCGCGCGCCCAGCACCTCGCGGGCGAGCAGGCCCGGGTAGCCCTCGAGTGCGACGCGCGTGGCATCGCCCGCATGCAGCCCCGGCAGGTGCACGCCGGCATCGATGAGCAGCGGCACACCGGCGTGCAGCATGTAGGCCACCGGCGGGTTGACCCACTTCATCGACGGCGAGGAGCCGGCCGGCTTGTCGCACGCGCGGTGCGCGAACTTCGCGCCCACCGGTCGCGCATCGCAAAACGCCGCAAAGGTGTCGCGGATTTCGGTGCGCGACAAGCCGGCGTAGTGGCGCATCAGCGCCAGCCACTCGGTGGGCCAACCCAGCGTGGTGATGAGTTCGCGCGGCAGGCCGAAAGGCAGATCGAACGCGCCCACCCAGTCGCCCGGCGCACGCAGCCAGCCGTCAAACGCCTCGAAACCGGTGTGCGAAACCAGCGCATCGAGCCGCACCGCGTGGCCATCGAAGCGGCCGAGCGCGACCACGATGGGCTTGCGCGCCGTGGGCCGGCTGGTGAAGTCCACGCCGACCACCGCACCGGGGCCGGCAGGTGTATCGATCTGGCGAATGGTTTCGGGGGGTGCGTTGGTCACGGGCCGCACTCTAGCGAACGGGCTGCGCTGTACCTGTTGCGCAAATGCCGCAGCGGGCAAAACCTTGATGCACCGCAACATCCGAGCGGGCTGCCGGGCATGCAATCAGGCTTGAGGAGTCCGTCCTCGCCAAGCAAAGGAAAACACAAATGAACACCCCCACGCTCAAGCAAGTCGCCTTGGCGGCTGCACTCGTCACCTGCATCACCCTGCCCGCCGCTGCGCAAACGCCCAGCGAGCCTTGGCTGGTGCGCATCCGTGCGGTGGGCCTGATCAGCGACAACAAGGACTCGACCGGGCTGGATCTGTCGGTCAGCGACAAGGTGCTGCCGGAGGTGGACGTGTCGTACTTCTTCACGCCCGAACTCGCCGCCGAATTGGTGCTGACGTACCCGCAAAAGCACAGCATCCGTGCTGGCAACACCTACATCGGCGCGCTGCATCAGTTGCCCCCCACCCTGCTGGCGCAATACCACTTCACGCAGCTGGGCGCGCTCAAGCCTTACGTCGGCCTTGGCCTGAACTACACGAACATCTCCAAGGTTCACTTCACGCCGGGCGTCGTGGCCGCGCTGCACCCGAGCCTCGACCACAGCAGTTTCGGTCTGGCGCTGCAAGCCGGTGTCGACTACGAGATTGCCAAGAACGTCTACGTCAACTTTGACGTGAAGCATGTCGACATCGAGACCGATGTGAAATCGTCGGGCGCCAAGGTGGGCAAGTTCAAGGTCGACCCATGGCTGATCGGCGTGGGCGTGGGCTACCGGTTCTGATCGGGCAACACAGTCGCCCGACAGGGTGTCTCGGGAAGATCGAAGGCCATGGGTCAACGCTGGGGTCTTGAGTTTCGTTAGGGTGAGGGAACAACCTGCCCTGAGTTGTCGCCCGACGGCGAAGCAACTCAGGGCGAGCGGTTGGGGGAACTCTTTGCGGCTGGACCGCATCCCACCCACTTGACCGGTTGTCTTTGATTCGCGTCGGCGGTGCCTTGGTTGGCCTGCCGCACGCATTGCCCGAGAGGAAACACCATGAAACGCATGACCCTACGCTTGGCTGTCACGTTGGCCTTCGCGGCCTTGGGTGCTGGTTTGCCGCTGGCCGATGCACAGGCCTACGGCGGCGGCGGTCACTACCACGGTGGTGGCGGCCCGGGCTGGGGTGGTGTGGTGCTGGGCACGGGCATCGGCTTCGGGCTGGGCTACCTGAGCAGCCAGCGCGTCTACGGCCCGCCGGTCTACAGCTACCCGCCAGCGTATGGCTACCCGCCGGCGTATGGCTGGGTCGAGCCACCACCCGTGGTGGTCTACCGCCAGCCTTCGGTGGTTTATCGCGAGGTTCCCCCGGCGGTGGAGTACCGCGAGCCGGTGGCGCCATCGCGTCCCGAGCCCATCATCTACCCGCGCAGCGGCCAGGGCCCCGAGCAGACCGAAGCGGATCGTCAGGCCTGCAACCGCTGGGCAACCACGCAACGCAACGCCATGGCCGACAGCAGCGTGTTCAACCGCGCGACCGAAGCCTGCATGGACGCGCGCGGCTACACGCTGCGCTGATTCAAGGCGCCGCCGGTCTGGCGGTGCTGCGCCCGGAGTTAGCCACCCGCTGGGGCCGGTGGTCGCTCACGCATCGCCCGCACTTCGCGCGACCGGTGACGGCGGCCGCATGAGTTCAGGTGGCCTCGGAAATCAATAACGCCCCGTCGACCCCGCCACCCGCAAGTACACATGCGCGATCCAGGCCACGATGCCGCGGCGCAGCGCGCCGAGCACGCCCGGGCGGTATTTCTGGGCCGGATCGATTTCGACCGAGACGGCCACGGCGGCTTCGAACTGCGCTGACAGCTCGGCGGCGAAGTCCGTGTCGCGCACGATCACGTTGGCCTCGAGGTTGAGCAGCAGCGACAGCGGATCGATGTTGGAGCTGCCCACGGTGGCCCAGTCGTCGTCGATCACCGCCACCTTGGCATGCAGGTAGGCCGGCGTGTACTCGTAGATGCGCACGCCCTCGCCCAGCATCTCGTCGTACAGCGCGCGCGCGGCCAGACCGGCGATGCGGTAATCGAGCTTGCCCTGCAGCAGCAGCCGCACCCTCACACCGCGCCGGGCGGCTTGCTGCAAGGCGCGGCGAAACGCGTGGCCCGGGTAGAAGTAAGGCGACATCAGGTCGACCCGCTGGCCGGCACGGCGGATCGCATCGATGTAGCTGCGCTCGATGGTGCGGCGCTGGCGCAGGTTGTCGCGCAGCACAAAGGCGGCGCGCACGGCGGTCAGCTCGCCGGGCATCGCCTGCAGGCCGCGGCCGCTCGCCATGCGCAAGCGGCGCACCAACCGGCGCAGCCGGGCCAGCGGCTGCACCGACCGAGCGATCGCCAGCGCCTCTTGCTTGAGCGAGTGCCCCAGGTGCGCGCGCGTCCAGGCCGCCAGCGCAGCCTGGTGGATGGGCGTGGCCACCGGCCCGCTCACGCGCACCGCGAAGTCCAGCCGCGGTTGCTCGGTCGGGCCCTGGTTGATGTCGAAGCGGTCGTCGAGGAGGTTGATGCCGCCCACGAAGCCCACCTCGGCGTCGACCACGCACAGCTTGAGGTGCAAGCGACGCAGCTGGCCCGGCTGCAGCCAGTTCCACCAGCGGTCGATGGGCCGGTAGACAGCCACCTGCACGCCGGCCTCGCACAGACGCTGGCGCAGCCCATTGAGTCGGCCCAGCGTGCCAAAGCCGTCGAGCACCACCTTGACCAGCACGCCGCGCCGTGCGGCCTCAGCCAGCGCCTCGGCCACCACGTTGGCGCCGGGATCGTCGTGAAAGATGTAGGTGGCCACACACACTTCATGGCGGGCGTGCTTGATGGCCTCGACCATCGCCGGAAACAGCGCATCACCGCCGCGCAGCAGCCGCACCGTGTTGCCGCCGCTGAACACCGGCCGCGGCACCAGGCCCCACAACCGGCGCAACGCCGAACGTGAGGCGGCATCCGCCTCGGCAGCCGAGTTGCGTGGGTCTGGTGCCGTGCGCATGCGTGGGCGTCGGGCGATCAGGCGCGCCGCAGCTCCGCCACCAAAGGCAGGTGGTCGGACATGCGCGCCCAGGCCGAACCCCGAGGCACGTGGGTCGACACGCAACCCAGGCCGCGCGTGTAGATGCGGTCGAGCGAGAAGAACGGCACCCGCGACGGAAACGTGCGCGGCGGCGCATGGCCCGCCGGGCGCGCCGGCGCGAGGCCCATCTGGCGGATCGGCGCGTCGAGCTTTTCGCCCCAGTCGTTGAAGTCGCCCGCCAGCACCAGGCACTCATCGCTCGGCACATGCGCGGCGATGAACGCGGCGATGCGATCGACCTGGCGCACGCGCCCGGCGTGCATCAGCCCCAGGTGCGCCACGATGGCGTGCACCGGCGTGCCCTTCCACTGCACCGGCACGTGCAGCAAACCGCGCTGCTCGAAGCGGTGATCGGACATGTCGTGGTGCCGGATCTCGCCCAGCGGCCAGCGCGACAGCAGCGCGTTGCCGTGCTCGCCGTGGCGCGTGTAGGCGTTGGTGCGGTAGGCGACCTCGTAGCCTTCAGGCGCCACGTAGTCGGCCTGCGGCATGCGCGGCCAGCCGACCTGCGTGTCGGGAAACTGCAAGGCTTCTTGCCGGTTGGAGCTGCGCACTTCCTGCAAAAACACCAGATCGGCATCGAGCGCTTCGATGCCCAGCGCCAGGTTGTGGATCTCGAGCCGGCGCCGCGGACCCACGCCACGCACGCCCTTGTGGATGTTGTACGTGGCCACGCGCAACACATCGTCGCCGGTGTGCGCCGGCGCGACCGAGTGCGCCAGATGGGAGCGCATCACGCCAGCACGAACCGCGGCAGCTGCAGCACCGCTTCAGCGTTGGACGGCGAAAAGCAGCGATCGGCGGCTTCGCGCCACGGCAGCCACTCGTAGCGCACATGCTCGCGCGGCGCCAGCGTGATGGCGATGTCGCGCGGCACCTGCAACCCGAACACCTGCTCGGTGTTGTGCGTCACCCCGGGCGCATAACGGTGCCGCCACACCGGATAAATCTCGTACACGTTGCGCATGCCCCAGTCTCGCAGATGGGAGCTCGGCACGCCCTGCGATCCGACAACGATGCCGGTTTCCTCGGCCACCTCGCGCACGGCAGCCTCGTCGCCGGGCTCATCCAGGAAGTCCTTCGAGCCGGTCACGCTTTGCCAGAACCCGGGGCGATCGGCGCGCTCGATGAGCAGCACCTGCAAATCGGCGGTGTGGATGACGACCAGGACCGATTCGGGGATTTTGTGCAAGCGATCTGCCTGGGTCATGGCGGCAGCTGAGCTGTCGGAGACGCCCCGCCTCAGCGCACCGCCTCAGGCAACTCAATCTTCACCTGCAGCACCTCCAGATCGCCCTGACGCTCGACTTCGACCTTGATGTCGCCGGGGCTCACCGAGACGTACTTCGAGATCACCGCGAGCAGCTCGCGCTGCAGGTCGGCGAGGTAGTCAGGCGCTCGGGTGCGGCCGTTGCGCTCGTGGGCCAGGATGATCTGCAGCCGCTCCTTGGCCACATTGGCGGTCTTGGTCTTTTCGCCCAGAAAGAAAGACAGGAAACCCATCGCTCACTTCCCCCCGAACAGACGCTTGAAGAAACCGGGCTTGACCGCATCGACAAAGCGCAGCGGGGTTTCTTCGCCCAGGAAACGGGTGATCACGTCCTGATAGGCCTCGGACACGTCGCTGCCCTTGAGGTGGATGGCCGGCACGCCCTGATTGGACGCATCGAGCACGGACTCGGACTCGGGAATCACGCCGATCATGCGCACGCGCAAGATGTCGTGAATGTCCTTGAGGCTGAGCATGTGGCCTTCTTCGACACGGGTCGGGTTGTAGCGGGTGATCAGCAGGTGCTCCTTGATGGGCTCCTTCTTTTCGATCGCGCGCCGGGTCTTGCTGTTGAGCATGCCCAGGATGCGGTCGGAGTCTCGCACCGACGACACCTCGGGGTTGGTCACCACCAGCGCCTCGTCGGCAAAGTGCATGGCCATCAGCGCACCGGTCTCGATGCCAGCCGGCGAGTCGCACACGATGTACTCGAAGTCCATGCCCGCGAGTTCCTCGAGCACCCGCTCGACGCCTTCCAGCGTGAGCGCGTCCTTGTCGCGCGTTTGCGAAGCGGCCAGCACGTACAGGTTGTCGCACTGCTTGTCGCGGATCAGCGCCTGGTTCAGCCCGGCCTCGCCGTGGATGACGTTGATCAGGTCGTACACCACGCGGCGCTCGCAGCCCATGATGAGGTCGAGGTTGCGCAGGCCGACGTCGAAGTCGATGACCGCGGTCTTGTGGCCGCGCAGGGCGAGGCCGGCGGCGAAGCTGGCGCTGGTGGTGGTCTTGCCGACGCCTCCTTTGCCGGAGGTCACGACGATGATTCTGGACATGGGCTGGGATCCTTGATGCGAAAAAATGAAGGGGGGTTCAGGTGAGCGGCTCGTAGACCAGCCGCTCGCCATCGAGGCGGATCTGCGCGGGCTGGCCGATCACCTCGGCGGGCAACGGGTGCTCGGTGGTGCGGTAGGTGCCGGCGATCGAGATCAGTTCGGGCTCCATGCAGGTGCTGAAGATGCGTGCGGCGGTGTTGCCGCGCGCGCCTGCAATGGCCTTGCCGCGCAGCGGCGCATAGACGTGGATGCTGCCGTCGGCAATCACCTCGGCACCGAAGTTGACGGCGGCCAGCACCACCAGATCGCCGCCACGGGCGTAGACCTGCTGGCCCGAGCGCAGCGGCTTGTCGATGATCATCGTGGCGACGTTCTCGGCGGGCGCGCCAGCCGCCGCAGCGTCAGCCGGAGTGGCTTCGGCAGGCGGTGCGGTCGGTGCGGGAGTCTCCGGCGGCGCGGCCGCTGGGGCCCGCGCCGCATGCACCACCGCCTCGGGCGCCTCGCCCAGACCGGCTGCGAGCGCGGCGGCCATCTGCGTGGGCGAGCCGCCGCGCACGGCCGCAGCCACCATGTTGAAGCGGCGCAGCAAGGCGGCGAGTTGGGCGTAGTCGAGCGCCAGCGGATCGCCTTCGGCCTGCGACACGTCGATCACCACCGGGTCGTGGTTGAACATGTCGGGCGTGCCGGCAAAGCGCGCGGTCAACTCACGCTCGATGGCGGCCATGTCGGTGGTCTGCAGCGCGACGACCACCAGCGTCATCGAAGCGCTGCGCAACTCGAAAACCTCAGGCGCGCGGTCCTTGGATCGGGACACCATGGCCGCTCAGGCTGCGCCGTTGGCTGCCGTTTGCGCGGCGGTTTGGGCATTGCGCAGCCGGATGTGCAACTCGCGCATCTGCTTTTCGTCGACCGCGCTCGGCGCACCGGTCAACAAGCACTGCGCGCGCTGCGTCTTCGGGAAGGCGATCACGTCGCGAATGCTTTCGGCGCGGGTCATCAGCGTGACCAGACGATCGAGGCCGAACGCCAGCCCGCCGTGCGGCGGCGCGCCGTACTGCAGCGCGTCGAGCAGGAAGCCGAACTTGAGCTGGGCCTCCTCGGGTCCGATCTTGAGCGCGTTGAACACCTTGCTTTGCACCTCGGCGCGGTGGATGCGCACCGAACCGCCGCCGAGTTCCCAGCCGTTGAGCACCATGTCGTAGGCCTTGGCGATGCACTTGCCGGGGTCGGTGTCCATGTAGTCCTCGTGGCCGTCCTTGGGCGCGGTGAACGGGTGATGCGTGGCGTTCCAGCGCTGGCCGTCCTCGTCGTACTCGAACATCGGGAAGTCAACCACCCACAGTGGCGCCCACACGTCGTCGAACAGCCCATGGCTGCGGCCGAAATCGCTGTGGCCGATCTTCACGCGCAACGCGCCGATGGCGTCGTTGACGACCTTTTCCTTGTCGGCGCCGAAGAACAGCAAGTCGCCGGTCTGCGCGCCGGTGCGCTCCATGATCTGCGCCACGGCGCGGTCGTGCAGGTTCTTCACGATCGGGCTTTGCAGGCCCTCGCGACCCTTGGCCGCGTCATTGACCTTGATCCACGCCAGACCCTTGGCGCCGTAGATCTTGACGAACTCGGTGTAGGCGTCGATTTCGCCGCGGCTCATCTCGCCGCCCTTGGGCACGCGCAGCGCGACCACGCGGCCGCCCACGGTGGTCGCCGGCGTGCTGAACACCTTGAAGTCGACGTCGGCCATCACCTCGGTGAGCTCGGTGAACTCGAGCTTGACGCGCAGGTCGGGCTTGTCGGAGCCGAAGCGGTGCATCGCCTCGGCGTACTTCATCACCGGGTATTCGGGCAGGTCGACGCCGATGGTCTGCTTGAAGACCTTGCGGATCATGCCTTCGAACATCGGGCGGATTTCTTCCTCGCCAAGGAAGCTGGTCTCGATGTCGATCTGGGTGAATTCGGGCTGGCGATCGGCGCGCAGGTCTTCGTCACGGAAGCACTTGGTGATCTGGTAGTAGCGGTCGAAGCCGGCCACCATCAGCAACTGCTTGAACAGCTGCGGGCTTTGCGGCAGCGCGAAGAACATCCCTTCGTTGACGCGGCTGGGCACCAGGTAGTCGCGCGCACCTTCGGGCGTGCTCTTGGTGAGCATCGGGGTTTCGATGTCGATGAACCCGAGTTCGTCGAGGAACTTGCGCACCTCCATTGCCACGCGGTAGCGCAGGATCAGGTTCTTTTGCATCGCCGGGCGGCGCAGATCGAGCACGCGGTGCGTGAGGCGGGTGGTCTCGGACAGGTTCTCGTCGTCGATCTGGAATGGCGGCGTGACGCTCGGGTTGAGCACCTCGAGCTCGAGGCACAGCACTTCGATCTTGCCGCTGGTGAGGTTGGCGTTTTCAGTGCCCGCAGGTCGTGCGCGCACCTTGCCGGTGATCTTCAGGCAGAACTCGTTGCGCACCACCTCGGCGGTCTTGAACATGTCTGCGCGGTCGGGGTCGCACACGATTTGCACCAGGCCTTCGCGATCGCGCAGGTCGATGAAGATCACGCCACCATGGTCGCGGCGGCGGTGGGCCCAGCCCATGAGGGTCACGGTCTGACCCAGCAGGGCCTCGCTGACCAGCCCGCAGTATGTTGTTCTCATCGTGTTGCTCCGGAAACGAATTCGGTGGGTTGAGTGCGGCGATCGCCTCAACCGATCTGTGGGGGTGCGGTTTCCCGGGAGGGGTCAACCAGCGGCGGCGCCACCACGCCCATCGAGATGACGTACTTCAAGGCCTCGTCCACGCTCATGGCGAGCTCGATCACATCGGCACGCGGCACCATCAGGAAAAAGCCCGAGGTCGGGTTGGGCGTGGTGGGCACGTACAGGCTCAGGTAGTCGCCCGAAAGATGCGTGGCCGCCTCGCCGCCGGGCCGCCCGGTCACGAAGGCGATGGCCCAGGACCCCTGACGCGGATACTGCACCAGCACCGCCTCGCGAAAGGCGTTGCCGCTGCTCGAAAACAGCGTGTCCGAGACCTGCTGGACCGAGCTGTAGATCGACTTGACGATCGGGATCTTGTTGAGCAGACGGCTGCCTTGGGTCAGTGCCCACTGGCCGGCGATGTTGGTGGCGAAAACGCCGGTCAGCAGCAAACCGACCACCATGAACATGACGCCCAGCCCCGGGATCTGCTTGAGCATCTCGAGCGTCGAATGCGCCGCCACGGGCAGCACCGTCTGAGAAGCGCTGAGCGCCCAGGCGAACAGCCCATCGAGCATGCCGAGCACCGAATGCAGCACCCAGAACGTGATGGCCAGAGGCAGCCACACGAGCAAACCGGCGAGCAGGTATTTCTTCACAGGGATCCTTGACCCAACGGCCACATGCAGCGCCTCAGAGCACTCATGTCGAAGTGGAACTGGTCGGTGCGCCCGAGGTGCCGCCAGACGATGACGATGGCGTCGCTGCCACCGCAGCCGCAGCCGGCGTGCTGGTCGATGCCGCAGCCGCAGCCGTACCCGACGCCGTGTTCTTGGCGGCCGGTGCATCGCCCGATGACTTGGGTGCGGCCGCAGTCGCCTCGGCTGGGGCGCCCTGAGCCGAGCCGCGGAAATCGGTGACGTACCAGCCCGAGCCCTTGAGCTGGAAGCCGGCGGCCGTCACCTGCTTCTTGAAACTGTCGGCGCCGCACTCGGGGCACACCGTGAGCAGCGGATCGGACATCTTCTGCAGCACGTCTTTCGCGTGGCCGCATGCATCACAGCGATAGGCGTAGATCGGCATGGCTAAGCCTTTGATTTATATGGTTAATTTTTAATTATAAGGGCGTACGGAATGCCGTTGCAGAGGGTCTGATCAGCGAGGCGCCAGATAGCCCAGCGCTTGCATCACCACCACACCGAACAAGAACCCGAAGGCCACACACACGATCGCCTGCAGCAGTCGGTTGGTTCGCTGCTGCTCGAACAGCAACGCGCTGATCGCCTTCTGATCGACGTCGGACCTCGGCTGCAACGCCTGATGCAGCAAACGCGGCAACTCCGGCAGCAGTTGCACGTAGCGCGGTGCCTCGTTCTTGAGTCGCGCGACCAGACCCCGCCAGCCGACCTGGTCGTTCATCCAGCGCTCGAGGAAGGGTTTGGCCGTCGCCCACAGATCCAGTTCGGGATCGAGCTGACGGCCCAGGCCCTCGACATTGAGCAGCGTCTTTTGCAGCAACACCAGTTGCGGCTGGATCTCGACATTGAACCGGCGCGAGGTCTGGAACAGCCGCAGCAGCACCTGCCCCAGCGAGATGTCTTTCAGCGGCCGGTCGAAGTGGGGCTCGCACACCGCACGGATCGCGCCTTCGAGTTCGTCAACGCGGGTGCCTGCCGGCACCCAGCCGCTTTCGATGTGCAACTCGGCCACGCGCTTGTAGTCGCGCCGGAAAAAGGCAATGAAGTTTTGCGCGAGGTATTCCTTGTCGAACTCGGTGAGCGTGCCCACGATGCCGAAATCGAGCGCGATGTAACGCCCGAACGTCGCGGGCGCGATGCTCACCTGGATGTTGCCGGGGTGCATGTCGGCGTGAAAGAAACCGTCGCGAAACACCTGAGTGAAGAAGATCGTGACGCCATCGCGCGCGAGTTTCGGGATGTCCACCCCCGCATCGCGCAGCCGCTGGGTCTGGCTGATCGGCACGCCGTTCATGCGCTCCATCACGATCACGGTCTGCGTGCACAGATCCCAGTGCATCTCCGGCACCATGATCAGGTTGAGGCCTTGCATGTTGCGGCGCAGCTGGGCGGCATTGGCGGCTTCGCGCACCAAGTCGAGTTCGTCGTGCAGGTAATTGTCGAATTCAGCCACCACCTCGCGCGGCTTGAGTCGCTTGCCATCGGCCGACAGCCGCTCGATCCAGCGTGCCAGCGTGCGCATCAGCGAGAGGTCGTCGTCGATCACCGACAGCATGTTCGGCCGCAGCACCTTGACGGCGACCTCGCGGCCGTCCTGCAAGGTGGCGAAGTGCACTTGCGCGATAGACGCACTGGCCACTGGCTCGGCCTCGAAACTGGCGAACATCGCCTCGATCGTCTGGCCGAAGGCCTTCTCGATCAGCTCGCGCGCCTGAGCGGCCGGAAATGGCGGCACGTTGTCTTGCAGCTGAGCGAGTTCGTCAGCGATGTCGGCCGGGATCAGATCGCGGCGCGTGGACAACACCTGCCCGAACTTCACGAAGATGGGACCGAGCCGCTCGAGGGCCTGACGCAAGCGCTGCCCGCGGGGTGCGTCGAGCCGGCGGCCGGCGGTGATCACCCGCACCACCGCCTTGACCCAGCGCTGACGGAAATTCGACAGCGCCAGCTCGTCAAGTCCGAAGCGGTAAACCGTGAAAACGATGAAGAGGAGCCGCGCGATGTGCCTCATCGCACCGGCGGCTCCGATCCGGTGCCCTCGCCTGTCGCCATGCGACGAAGGCGCTGGGCGGATTCGACCAGCGCAGCCAGCGCGGTGCGCAAGGCCGAGGACGCCGCCGCGGCGAACTGTCCGATGGCCGCAGCAGCAGCCTCGCCGACCACGCGCGCCAGATCGTCCTGCACATCCCAGCGCAGGTTGTCGACCAGCCAGGCCACATCTGCCGCCAGGCTGGCATCACCAGACACTTCAACCGCCGGGCGCTGCCCGCTCAAGGCGTTGGCGATGGTCTTTGCCGGCTGCGACGCGTCGACGCTCACCCGCAGGTCGGGAGCCCCGGAATCTTCGAGCGGCAAATCGATGAGCCCGGCGGGCGTGATTTCGACCGTCAACTCGTCAGGCAACCACCCCGTAAGAGGCGAAGAACTGAAGTGAAACTGCACGCGCTTGCCAGCGTGCCGCCGCAGCCGTTCGACGGCAGACGCCTCGCCTTGCAGGACATGGTTGACCAGCAAGGCGACCCGCTCCATCACCGCGGCACCCAAATGCCTGTGAATCGCCTTGATCATCGACAGATTGTAGGCACGCAGTTCGTTCAGACTGACGCTGGTGGCACTGCTCAGCGTGGCAGGTCACGTGAGACACAATCGTCCCCGTCGCTTTCGCCTCGGGCCAGTGGTCTGGCGCCTCGGCGGGTGCCACCCCCCAAATGGGGGGCGCCTTTCCGAGTCCGATCACGCGATGCGGGCTTAGGATGACTTGGCCTGTTTCGGCAATCCACAGCAGTCCGCCCGACAGAACCCACCCAGAAACGATGTTCGAAGACCGCACCCACAAACGAACGTTCTACAGCGCGCCGCAATCGGTCACGTCGCTGGTGGCTGCATTTCTCGAGCCGACGATCACGGTGCTGGTGTTCATCATCGCCAACCAGTTCGTCAACGAGCCCATCGGGCGGCCGCAACTCACCTTGTGCCTGCTGGTGTTCGCGCTGACATTCCCGGGCCCCAACCGGTTCCGCGACAACCTGCTGAGCGCGGCCGTGGACATCGTGTCGTCGTGGGTCGCGCTGCTGTTCATACTGGCGTTGTGCGCCTACGCCACACGCAGCTTCTATCTGTTTGAAGACGGCGCCCTGCTGGAATGGGCGCTGATCACACCCGTTGTGCAGTGGCTCGCTTGCTGGGCCGGCCAGCATGTTCACCGCAGATTCAACGCCCGCCCCGAGGCACGCCGGTCCGCCGTGGTGGTCGGTGCCGGGCCGTTGGGCGTCAAGGTTTCGCGAGCCCTGGTGGCGGGCAAGGACGACGGCGTGGAGTTCGTCGGCTTCTTTGACGACAGAACCGATGACCGCGTTCAGGACTCGGCCGTCATGAAGCGCCTCGGTGGCCTGTCGAGCGTGTTGTCCTATGTGTCCGAGCACGGCATCCGCGAGGTGTACATCACCCTGCCGCTGGGCTCGCAGCCTCGGATCGTCGAGTTGCTCGAGCAGGTTCAGGGCACGACGGCTTCGCTGTTTTTCGTGCCTGACGTTTTCGGCATCAGCATCATTCAGGGCCGGTTGCAGGACATGAGCGGCATTCCGGTGGTCGGCATTTGTGAAACCCCCTTCACCGGGACGAATGATCTGATCAAGCGGGTCAGCGACATCGTGCTCGCCAGTTTGATCCTGGTGCTGATCTCGCCGGTGCTGCTGGCGATTGCGATCGGCGTGCGGCTGAGTTCCGCGGGCCCGGTGGTGTTCAAACAGACCCGAAACGGCCTGGCCGGCGAAGAAATCGTGGTCTACAAGTTCCGCTCGATGAAAGCGCAGGACAACGGGCCGGTCGTGCGACAGGCGACCAAGAACGATCCGCGGATCACCCCGTTTGGCGCCTTCATCCGCCGCACGTCGCTCGACGAGTTGCCTCAGTTCTTCAACGTGCTTCAGGGTCGCATGAGCATCGTGGGGCCCCGGCCTCATGCGGTGGCTCACAACGAGGAGTACCGGCGGCTGATCAAGGCCTACATGGTTCGCCACAAGGTCAAGCCCGGCATCACGGGTTGGGCCCAGGTCAACGGCCACCGCGGCGAAACCGACACGATCGAGAAGATGCAAGCGCGCGTCGAATACGACCTGGAATATCTGCGCAACTGGTCTCTCGTGTTCGATCTGCAGATCATTGCCCGAACCGTGCGATTGGTATTCTTCGATCGCAAGGCCTATTAGTGCGACGGCCGCAGGCCTGGCGCTTGAGTTCAACGAAAAACAAGACCGAAAGGACCGGGGTATGTCGAGCCTGAAATCTGCCGGCGGCAAGCCCGTCGTGCTGCCGTGCCTGTTGTCGCTGCTGGGAGCCTTGATCAGTGGCTCTGCGTGCGGCGAGACCAATCCGTACTCCATCGGAGCCAGCCAGACGTTCACGCGTGAATCCAACGTGTTCAAGGTGCCCGATCAGCAGCACCCCGAGAGCGATGTGATCTTCGGGACGGCCATTTTTGGTGGTGTGGACCAGTCCATCGGCAGGCAGCGCGTGTACGCCAACGCTTCACTGCAAAACAACAGCTACAACCGGCTGTCACGGCTCGACTTCATCGGCTATGACGTCATGGCAGGCTTCGACTGGGCGACGATCGAGCGCCTGACGGGGTCGCTGACTTATTCACGACACGAAGGCCAGGGCGATTTCTCCCGACCCGAAGCGGCGGCCATCACCAGCGGGAAATTTGTCGAGACAACCGAGCAGATCGCCGCCGGTGTCAACTATGAATTGATCACTGACCTCGGCCTCAACGGAGGGGTGGAGCATCGCAAGGTGCAGTCCTCGAACCAGCTGTCGGCGTCATCTGACGTGACCAGCGATGTCGCGCGCCTGGGCCTGCGCTACAAACTGGGCGGTTCGGTGAGCGTCGGTACTGGCGCTCGCTTTACTCGAGACAAGCGCCCGGAATCACTGACCTTCAGGCGTTCGAGCACCCGCAGGGATCTGGACCTGACGACGGACTGGACCCCTACCGCCTTGACCTCGGTGAACGCCCGAATCAGCGTGGGCAACGGCAGCAGTTCCCAGTCGGGCCGCGGTTCGTCCTCCACGGTGACAGGCTCGCTCGGAGCCAAGTATTCGCCTACGGGCCGCCTGAGTTTCGATGGGTCGTTCAGCCGTGACACTGGCACGGAAACCACGTTTCTCAACGCAGCCAGCGCATCGGGCAGCGGCGCTTACGTGGACAGCAACCGGGTGACAGAGTCAACACGGCTTGGCGTCACCTACTTGCTGACGCCCAAGATCAGCCTGACGGGCAACTACAGCCGGTCGGACGGTTCGTACCAGACGCTGAGCGGTTCGAACAGCGACAACACCATCAACCGCTATGCGCTGGGCGCTCAATACGAGGTGGCTCGCAACCTGTCACTGGGCTGCGGTGTGCAGCGGGAAAGCCGCAGCGGCACGTCCCTGACCGTGCGCGCCTACTCGGCCAACAGCGCAAACTGCTCCGTGCGCTACACGCTGAAATGACGGCGGGGCGGGTTCTGCTGACGGGCGCCACGGGCTACATCGCGTCGCACACCTGGCTGGCCTTGCAGGCGGCCGGCTTCGAGGTGGTGGGCGTCGACAACTTCGTCAACAGTTCCCCCCAAGTGTTGCCGCGCCTGCACCGGCTCGGCGGTGTCAAACCGGTCTTTGAGCAGATCGACGTGCTCGATCAAGCGGCTCTCGATGGGGTGTTCCGGCGCCACGACATCGAAGCGGTCATCCACTTTGCCGCGCTGAAGGCGGTGGGCGAAAGCACCGCCAAACCGCTGGACTATTACCAGAACAACCTCGGCTCGCTGATGTCGCTGGCTCGAGCGATGGGCGAGCACGCCGTGTCCAAACTGGTTTTCAGCTCCAGCGCCACGGTCTACGGCACGCCTGAGCAACTGCCGTTGACCGAAAGCTCCCCTTTGTCGAGTACCAGCCCCTACGGTGCAACCAAGCTGATGGGCGAGGCGATCCTGCGTGATGTGGCCCGCGCCAGACCGGATTGGAGCGTGGCCACCCTGCGCTACTTCAATCCCGTGGGCGCCCACGAAAGCGGCGAGATCGGCGAAAACCCGCGCGGCACCCCGAACAACCTGATGCCCTACATCACTCAGGTGGCCGTGGGCCTGCGCGAGCGACTGACCGTCTTCGGCAACGACTACCCGACGCCGGATGGCACCGGCGTGCGCGACTACATCCACGTGCAGGATCTGGCCGAGGGCCACGTGGCTGCGCTGCGCCACCTCATCGACAAACAGTCATCTGCCACGGTTAATCTGGGCACAGGTCGCGGACACAGCGTGCTTGAGTTGATTGCCGCCTTCGAGAAAGCCAGCGGGCGCGCCATCCCCTACGACATTGCCGCCAGGCGCCCCGGCGATGTGGCGGCCTGCTACGCCGACGCCAGCCTTGCACGCGAATTGCTGGGCTGGCAAAGCCGACGTGACCTGGCCACCATGTGCGAAGACAGTTGGCGATGGCAGCGACTGAACCCGAACGGATACACGAACTGACACCATGAGCGACTCACAAATCAAGGTCTTGCCGGTCGTGATGGCCGGCGGCAGCGGCACGCGGCTGTGGCCGCTGTCGCGTGCTCAGCACCCCAAGCAGTTTCTGGTGCTGCAGGGCAACCGCAGCCTGTTTCAGCAGGCTGCCAGCCGCATCACCGACCTGGCCGCCCATGACATTGCCCTGGCACCGGCCTGCGTGGTCGGCAATGAAGAACACCGCTTTGTCGCTCTCGACCAGTGGCGTGAGACCGGCATCGCGGCGCCCACCTTGCTGCTCGAGCCGGCCGGGCGCAACACAGCGCCGGCGATGACGCTGGCCGCGCTGCAAGCCATCGAAAGCGGTGGTGATCCGGTGCTGGTCGTCACGCCTGCCGACCAGACGGTGACCGACGAGCCCGCGTTCAAGTCAGCGCTGCAAGCCGCGGTGCGCGCGGCAGCGGGTGGCGCCTTTGTGATCCTGGGCGTGCCGCCGGACCGCCCCGAGACCGGCTTTGGCTACATCCAGGCGGCAGGCAGCGCCGAGTTGACGGCCGTCGAGGTGGCCGGTTTTGTCGAAAAGCCGGATCTGGCCACGGCGCAGCGCTATGTGGAGGACGGTCGATTTTTCTGGAATAGCGGCATCTTCGTGGTGCGTGCATCGACCTGGCTGGCAGCGTTGCAGCAGCACCGACCGGACATTGAAACCGCCACGCGCTGCGCCTGGGTGGGGCGGGCCACGGATGCATCCTTTGTGCGCCCCGACAAATCGCTGTTCGGCCAGATCCCCAGCGAGTCCATCGACTACGCAGTGATGGAAAAATGCGCGGGGTCCGCTCAATTTCCCGTGCTGATGGTTCCGCTGCGCGCAGGCTGGTCTGATCTGGGCGCCTGGGATGCCGTGTGGCAAGTCAGCGGCAAAGACGCTGCGGGCAACGCTGCGGTGGGCGACACGATCGTGCGCGACAGCAGCAACACGCTCGTGCACGCCACCAGCCGCCTGGTCAGCGTGGTGGGGCTGGACAACGTGATCGTGGTCGAGACCCCGGATGCGGTTCTGGTCGTGGACCGAAGCCGCGGGCAGGACGTGAAGCACATCGTGGCGCAACTCCAAAGCGCGGGTCGCAGCGAACACCACGTGCACCGGCTGGTACACCGCCCCTGGGGCTGGTACGACGGCATCGACGCGGGCTCGAGGTTTCAGGTCAAGCGCATCCTGGTCAAACCCGGCGCGTCGCTCAGCCTCCAAAAGCACCACCACCGCGCCGAGCACTGGATCGTGGTGCGGGGCACGGCAGAGGTCACCAATGGTGATCAAGTCATATTGCTCACGGAAAATCAGAGCACGTACATCCCGTTGGGCACGGTGCATCGTCTGTCCAACCCCGGGAAAGTGCCGCTCGAAATCATCGAGGTGCAGTCAGGCAGCTATCTCGGCGAAGACGACATCGTGCGTTTCGATGACACCTACGGCCGCGTCAAGTAACGATCCCCCTTTCAGCTCAATTCAAACCCCCAGGAAAAACGCATGAAGATCACCGTCATCGGAACGGGTTACGTCGGCTTGGTCAGCGGCACCTGCCTCGCGGAAATGGGCAACCACGTGGTGTGCCTCGACGTCGACGCCGCCAAGATCCGCATCCTGCAGGAGGGCGGCATTCCGATCCATGAACCCGGCCTGCAGGAAATGGTCACGCGCAACCGCGCCGCCGGTCGATTGCAGTTCACCACCGACATCGTCGCCGCCGTCAACCACGGCACGCTGCAGTTCATCGGCGTGGGCACGCCGCCCGACGAAGACGGATCGGCCGACCTGCAGTACGTGCTGGAAGCCGCCCGCAACGTCGGGCGCCACATGACCGACTACAAGGTCATCATCGACAAGAGCACCGTGCCGGTGGGCACGGGCTCGCGCGTCAAGGCGGCCGTGGCCGAAGAACTGGCAAAGCGCGGGGTGAACGTCGATTTTTCGGTGGTCTCGAACCCCGAGTTCCTGAAAGAGGGCGCGGCGATCGAAGACTTCATGAAGCCAGACCGCATCGTGGTCGGCGCCGAAGATGACCGGGCGATCCTGCTGATGCGTGCGCTGTATTCGCCGTTCATCCGCAATCACGATCGCCTGCTGGTCATGGACCTCAAGAGCGCAGAGTTCACCAAGTACGCGGCCAACTCGATGCTGGCCACCCGCATCAGTTTCATGAACGAACTGGCTCTGCTGGCCGACAAGGTGGGTGTCGACATCGAACTGGTGCGCAAGGGCATCGGCAGTGACCCCCGCATCGGCTACCACTTCCTGTATGCGGGAGCGGGCTATGGCGGGTCATGCTTCCCGAAGGACGTCAAGGCCTTGGTCAAGACGGCGCGAGGCGCCGGCGTCGAGCTTCAGGTGCTTCAAGCCGTGGAGTCAGCCAACGAGCGGCAAAAACATGTGCTGGTCGACAAGGTGGTCGCCCGGTTCGGTGAAGACCTGACTGGTCGACGCTTCGGCGTGTGGGGCCTTGCATTCAAGCCCAACACCGACGACATGCGTGAAGCCCCGAGCCGCGTGATCATCACCGAGCTGGTTCGTCGAGGCGCCAGCATCTGCGCCTATGACCCCGTGGCGATGCCCGAGGCCCAACGCTCGCTGGAGGGCGTGCCTCGGCTGACCTACGCCACCAGCCAGGCTCAAGCGCTTGAGGGGGCTGACGCTCTGGTCATCATCACCGAGTGGAAAGAATTCAAGAGCCCCGATTTCGATGCCATGAAGGCCGCGCTCAAGCAGCCCGTGGTGATCGATGGCCGCAACCTCTACGAGCCCTCGCTGATGGCTGAACTGGGCATCGAGTACAGCGGGATCGGGCGCTCCACTCACCCAGTCCATTGAAATGCCCGCCGGGGGTGACGCCCGTCAGCCCCCGGCGGGCTTGTTCCCCAGCCCGCTCAAGCGCTTGCGCTCATCGACCGGGACGGCGGCCAACAAGTCTGCAATGAATTGATCCTGGGCCGCGAAGGCGCCAGCGGTGTTCTCATCAATCGATGAGACCCGAAACAGCAGCCCGTCGGGAATCTGGCCGGTCAGGCTCAGCTTGATTTCAACCAGCCGCTGCTGAACCTTGTTCTTGATGGCGGTGTCGCCCACCGCGAACCAGTAGGTCACCGGCTCCTTGCGCACACCCATGCTGGTCGAGAGCCGCTTGGCCGCAATATCCCCGAACGGTGTGGCGAGTTGCACCTCATTCAATCCGAGCAAGGTGAAGCCCTGAGCCGGGTAGCAGACCTCCGGCTTGTGCGCCGCGAGCCCGCCACGTTGATCATCACCATACGCCAGCGACAACATCACCTGATAGCCCCGTGAGTTCACGTAGGTTCGGGTGAGCATCTGGCTGTAGAGCTTGTCGAGCAACTGCTTGGTCCCCGGGTCCACGACGCGGGCCCCACGCTCAGCGAGTTCGTGCCAGTCACCAAACTGATGGGGAACGGTGTCTTCCAGCACGAAGCGCGGTCCGACCTGAGCGGCTTTGGTCGACGGCCGTGCCACGAAGCCAGCCACAGAGGCCGATCCCATGAGGATCGCCAGAATGATGGAAACTGTCAGTGGCTTCATGGGGCTCGTCGGTGGCATCAATCGATTGAAGTTTACGTGGGGCCTGAGCTCGGAAACATTTGCTTTCATCTGGCAGTGCTCGCTTACAGCGAATGCCTCAAGCGCCACCGAAAGCTGCCGATGAGTCAGCTATGTTCACCGAACCACGCCCCGACTCCTCTGTCGGGCAACGGCGAACGGATGCATCATTGCTGGCACTGCTCCCAGCCATACCGACCCTGTCGGTGAGCCTTCAATGATGGTCAAACAGTCGCCGGCTGGAACTTCGGAGATCAAGATGGGGGCGTGAGGGCTTTCTGATTTGGGCGTAGAGCCGGGCTGCTTGTCAGTCCATTTGATCCTCGTCAAAAGAATACCTTTTCCGGCTATCAGAACTCTCGAACCACAGGCAACCTGTCGGGATCGACAACCCTAAGCAGTGGGAGAAACAATGAACACTTTTCTGAAGTCACTTTTGGTGATGAGCGCCTTGGGGACGTCCACTTCGCCTTGGGCCGTTCCAGAGCCCATGTTGCCTGCGTCGTCCACCGATGCATCACAAGTCCCTGAGCTTTTACGCATTGACGTATCCGAGGACCAGTCCGTTGAGGATCTGCTAGCGGATGAACCGCCTGCGGCGGGCCTCTATTTCACGATCGCGGGCTTGCCATTCCTGGCTCAGCCCTGCGCGAGCGAAGGCGGCACCTGCGTGCTGGCGACGGCCTCGAAGGTGGCCTTTGGGGCCGCCGGGGCGTACTCCTTGCGCTCTTTCGCAGCCGGTGCAGTCCGGTGCGATGTCAGCACGTTTGGCCGTGACCCGAAGGTCGGGGTTGCAAAAGCCTGTTATCTGCCGGGATCGTGGCTTGTAGCGTCTGCTCCTGCTCCTGCTCCTGCTCCTGCTCCTGCTCCTGCTCCTGCTCCTGCTCCTGCTCCTGCTACCACCACGATCAGTCCAGTTGAAGCATCCCGCTTTCTCGTGCAAGCGAGTTACGGCCCCAACATGAGCAGCATTTCATCGGTTGCCCAGTCCGGCCCGTCCGCTTGGATTGAAAACCAGTTCATGACACCTTCGATGGACAGCCACTGGGCCTATGTCGTGGAACGCAAGGGGCCGCCAGGCTGCAACCCTTGCGATGCCAAGTACATCAACGCGACGATGGAAAGTTTCTGGCGGCAGGCCGTTATGGGCCCCGACCAATTGCGGCAGCGCTTGACATTCGCGCTGAGCGAGATTTTCGTTGTCAGCACAGTCAACAGCCCGGTCGATATTCAAGCGGACGCACATGCCAGTTATATTGATATGTTGTCTCGTAACGCATTTGGTAATTTCCGCACGTTACTGGAGCAAGTAGCGACTCATCCAACGATGGGTAAGTATTTATCCCATATGGGGAACATGAAGGAGGACACGACCACCGGCCGCCTTCCAGATGAAAACTTTGCTCGCGAACTGATGCAACTGTTCACAGTCGGCCTGTGGGAACTGAACCCGGATGGATCACGTAGAAAAGACGCGAACGGCAAGGATATACCCACCTACTCTCAAGCTGAAGTGATGGGAATGGCCAAGGTTTTCACGGGTTGGAGTTGGGGAAATGGTGACTGGAATGCTGGCTTTATCAAGCCCGCCCCAGCATACGATCTCTACGCGAGGGACTGGAATCACCAGATGATTAACTACACGCCGTACCACAGTGCCAGCCAAAAAAGCATCCTCAGGGGTGTCGTCATCCCTGCAGGCACCACTGGAGATCAAAGTCTGAAGATCGCGCTGGACACCCTATTCAACCACCCCAACGTGGGGCCCTTCATTGGCAGCCAGTTGATCAAGCGTTTCGTCACCAGCAATCCAAGCCCAGCTTATGTCGCAAGAGTAACCGCTGCATTCAACAACAACGGTCAAGGCGTGCGCGGCGACATGAAGGCGTTGATCAGGGCCGTGCTTCTCGACTCGGAGGCTCGCGATGCTTCTAAGGTGTCGGATCCGCTTTGGGGGAAGCTTCGCGAGCCCATGATCAGGTATGCCAACTTCATGCGTGCCTTTGACGTCAAGGCGACCAGCGGGTACTACAAGATATGGAATCTTGAAGATCCTGTGGCAAGCATAGGTCAAAACCCTCTGCGGGCTCCAAGCGTTTTCAATTGGTTTTCTCCGACTTACGCACCCACCGGCGACGTCATGAATAAAGGTATGGTCGCACCTGAGTTCGCCATCACCCATGAAACCACAGTAACGGGCTATGCCAACTTCATAATTGGTAAGGCGGAGAGGGAAACCAATTGGTGGAGAGATAACATCTGGATTAAATATGGTTCAACCACTGATTATCTCGGCGCTGACTACAGCGCGGAAATGGCCTTGGCCTCAAATCCGGTGGCGCTGGTCGATCGGCTGAATATTCTGCTTGCTGCAGGCCGCATGAGCGCTGCAACCAAACAAGCCATCATCGATGCGATCAGCACGATTCCGGAAAATCAAAATTCAGGCTTCAGCCGAGTATCAAGCGCAGTCGCTCTGACCTTGGTCTCGCCTGATTTCATCGTCCAAAAGTAAGGGGCATTCATGAAAAATCTCAACGATTCATCAAGCCGCCGCAACTTCCTTCGGCAGGCATCCAAGCTCGGGGCTTTGGCCGGGGCGCCCTTCGCAGCCAACCTGCTCGCCATGGGGGCAGCCGGCGCACAGCAAGCCAGCGACTACAAGGCTCTGGTTTGCATCTACCTCAGTGGGGGCAATGATCAGTCAAACACGATCGTTCCCATCAGCGCAGCGGAGTACGACCTCTACGCCAAAGGGAGAGGTTCGCTCGCCTTGCCCATCTCTGCGCTCCAGCAGATCAGTCCCACGGGTTGGACCGGGCCCACCTTGGCGATGCACGGATCGCTGAGTGGCTTGAAATCGGTTTTTGATCAGGGGAAGCTCGCCGTGCTTGCTAATGTGGGCACTCTGTGTGCGCCTACGACCCAGGCGCAGTACAAGAACGGCAGCGCCACCTTGCCCTTCCAACTGTTCTCCCACTCGGACCAGGCGGGCGCCTGGCAAACGGGCTTGCCAGACCGTGCCTCAAGCACGGGTTGGATGGGCCGTATTGGCGACCTAACCAACAGCGCATTCAACACCGGCAGTGGAGTGTCGATCGCGATGTCAGTGGCTGGCAACAATCTCACACAGGTTGGAAACGACACGATCCAGTACCAAGTCACGACCAATGGTGCGGTCAAG
Organism: Burkholderiales bacterium; assembly: GCA_947451035.1. Lineage (GTDB taxonomy): Bacteria > Pseudomonadota > Gammaproteobacteria > Burkholderiales > Burkholderiaceae_C > PBB1. The sequence continues at coordinate 61,725 of CANFXR010000001.1, read as the reverse complement.
GTGAACGCATTGGGTGGCCTGTTCAACTACTCGGCCGCAGGTGCCACTGCGTTACGCAGACTGATGACGGAGCAACGAACCGGCACACTGATGGAAGGCGAGTTGAACAAGGTTTCATCCCGTGCCATCGCAACTGAGTCTTTGGTCACCACCGCTCTGTCTGGTGTATCGCTGAGCACGCCCTTCCCCACCACAGACATCGGCAAACAACTGCAAATGGTGGCCCGTTTGATCGGAGCACGAGGTGGATTGGCACAAAAGCGGCAGATTTTTTATGTGCAGATGGGGGGTTACGACTTCCATGCAGATCTGGTGAATGGCCAAGCGGCCAAACTGAAAGACCTTTCCGACGCCATGACCGCGTTTTATCAGGCGACGGTTGCGATGGGCGTTTCTGGCAACGTGACCAGCTTTACGGCCTCCGATTTTGGCCGAGCCCTGCAAAGCAACGGCCAAGGTGCCGATCACGGTTGGGGCGGACACCACTTCGTCATGGGCGATGCGGTCTTGGGCAATCGGATTTACGGGCGCTTTCCGACGGTGTCGCTGGGAAGTCCGGACGACGCCGGGCAGGGTCGATTGATCCCCACCACATCCGTGGATGAGTATGCGGCCACCCTCGCATCCTGGTTTGGCGTGCCAGCATCAGACTTGTCTACCGTCGTGCCAAACATTGGAAGATTTTCGAAACCAAATTTGGGGTTCTTGGCTTGAAGTCTGTGAAGGGTAATATCGAATTTTCCGAATGGCCTGTGTAGCGTTTAGGGTGTCGGCCTTGGCAAATCCAGATTGCGCGAGCTAGGACGTTTCGGCATCGCGACCGATCATGGCGACAAGGTGACCAACCGACGCTATGGGCTCGAATGGGTGCGGGGGCTTTGTCGGTCTAGCGTTTTTTGCTAGCGCAGTCTGCAGCAGGCGCGAAGAAGCGCCCCGATGCCCCAGACGACTCTCTACCGCCCAGACTCCCGACAAGAAAAATTGCTTCGGACTTGATCAGATAAATTCCGGCAGCCCATGCCCAAGTCGCACAGCAATAATTACGGCTACTATAGACATAACAATTACAGGGAAGTCAATTTTAGGATACCAGAATCCAACCCTTGAATATATATAAGAAATAAATGGATAACTCAGCCACCCCGATGCAGCGATCCCATAAATTACACCCATGCTTCCCCAGTAGTGATGCCCAATGAAAACTGCCGCCCATAGACTAGCAGCCATGACGATCACAACCCTTATTTTGAGGTCAGGGCGACCAATTGCCATGTCCAAACATTCGTATGAAACATTCAATGCAACCGCCAAGTTGCCAATTGCCATTATTTCCAAAATCGCAGCAACCTCCGAGTATCTTGAGTCGTAAAAAAACCCAATCAGCGGACGTGAAATAAAAATAATAATTATTGAGACAGCGCACATAAATATTATTTGCACGGCCCTCGCCTTACTTACCGCTGAATATAATTTGCAGTAGGCCGCCTCCCTGTGCAATTCGGCATACGCCGGAAATAGTATTCTCCCAGAAAGCATCGTTGCCATACCAACACAAAGACCACTCAATGAGGTCGCGATACTTATAATCCCCATCGTCTTCATGTCAATGAGGGAGCCCATCAACAGCTTGCTTCCTTCTCCACAAGCAAATGTTAATGTCGAACTCACAAGAACTATTCCCCCGAACCTCATGATTTGATGCGTATGACTCCGGTCAAGACGAAGTCGGTTGAGGCGGCCAGGATAATAAAAGTGACTTGTTGCGCAGGTAAAAATAGCGCCTGCGACGCCCCCCCATGCGAGGCTGGAAGGGCTTTTATTAAGAAATGCCAAGGCAACCATCGTTACGATGCTGACCGCCTGCGACACCAGATTAACCAAGAAAAATTGCCGTTCCTGCATGTTTCGATGGGCTGTTTGCAGTTTGGTTGAATTAAATCCACCAATCAGTGCGGTAGCAGCAATGATAAGAACGATCTCATGAAGTCGCTTGTCCGCATAGAAATCGGCAGCCCACCCTGATCCAAGCGCAAGAATCACTGCAATGAGGGTGCCCTTTATTATCTGCAATACCCATGCAGTATCAAGAAACAGGTCGTCACCCCCATCTTGGTGGACGATGATGCTCTGGCCTATTCCGACATCGGTCAGCATGACGACGCCGACGTAAATCGCACCAGCGATCGCCATGATCCCGAAAGCTTCGGGGAACAAAAGTCGGGCAAGTATCAAGTTGCTTGCCAAGCGCAGAACTTGTCCAATGGCATATCCGCCGAGCGCCCAACCGCCTGCACTTATTACTCGCTGACGCAGGGTTTTCGGTAACTCGACAGATTCGGAGGTCAAACTAGTCTTTCGGGATCTGTATGCGACTGGAGGTGGGGTAAAGAAATTTTGCGTTCAACCCGCAGCGCCTGCGATGTGCCTGAAGCAGCATCAGCGCGGCCAAACAGGAGTTGTCTATTTCAATCACGCCCGACAGGTCTATCGTGAGCGTGCGACTTGCACAGGCACCGGCGTGACATATTTGTTTGAGTGCCTGCTGTTCACTGCCACCTAGCGTGCCCGCAAGAGTAATCGTCATGCTGGTTGCTGACTCGCTGATCCGGCATGCCTGCGAAACTGGTTCGCTTGTACGCCCATGCGGGCGTCGCCTCAGGGCATTCGGGACCACATGGAGCGCCAGCAGGCCAAGGAAGGCGAAACCGTCGCGGGCGTATCTTCTCCACAGTTGCGGTTCCTCCTTCACCCGCCACAGCCACTCCAACCCTGACCACCGCATCCATGGTGGAGCGCGCCGCACAGAACCGGCAACGAAACCCACGACAGCGCCCAAGTGGCTGACGACAGGAACCTGCAAACGCGCCAGGTTATGTTCGATCCAGGCTTGCCCCTTGGCTGCGCCCAGTGACACCACGAGAAAGTCTGCTCCGCTGGCATTGATGCGATCAATGGTCGCGTCGTCGCTCATGTCTTCGATATTTCCAAAGCCAGCCTCATCGAATCCGACGCAACTCAAGGGCCCCCGAGAGGCATTGATGTTCGCCGCCGCCCTAGCAGAGATACCTGGTTGTCCGCCGAAGAGATAGATCGACATCGGGGCCGATCCTGGTCGACCCAAGGCTTCAAATACGTCGGCCCCGCTCACACGCTCCGGTACGGGAATGCCCATCAGTCTGGCTGCCCAGACCAAGGGTTTTCCGTCCATGAGACTCATGTCGCTGTGGAAAACAGAGTCCCGAAACACTGAGTCACGCATCGCGGCGACAACAAAGTTGGTGTTCGGCGTCGAGATGAACAGCCGGGTTCGCGAGTCCACGGCGGCACGAATGCGAGCGACGGCTGCATCTAGGTCGATCAGGTCAAACGGCAGTCCCAGCACCAGACAGAGGTGGCGACCGAAGTCGACGGTGTGTCCGCTGGCTTGGTGTGTTGACCGCAAGGACGCAACCGGATCGGGATCAGGAGTTGTCGTCATGTCGTTCGGTTCGCACCCACTCCTTTTGGCGGTTGGTGATGAACTTCAAGTAAAGCGGGATTTTCAGCACGGCATGGGCAGGTGCGCGAAGTAGGTCTCCCCACGACAACAAGTCACGCCCAACCAGCCACCAAGCCCTGGCTATGGCAACCAACATCAACGTAAGGCAGCCACAGGCGACCCATGCCGGCAAGGCCGAAGCAACCAACAACATCACCACACCGGTGGCCACGGCCAACAGCACCGACCCCAGCAACAGCGTCAGTGGCGGCACCATCAGATCCAACGCCATCGCCGCGAGGCGCAAATCCCACGCCACCAGCGCTCGGCCAAGGAGGCTTGGGCCTTCTGTGAGTAGCATCGAGAGGTGCCCGTGTTCCCAACGGGCTCGTTGGGCCTGAACGGCCTCGCGGGCCAGCGGAAACATGCTGTTCACCTTCGCTTCAGGAACAAACAGTGGGGGAGATCCCGCACGGGCCAACTCGATGCCAAGCTTCATGTCCTCCACCAGATGCGCCGTGGCCAGCGACATGCCGCCGATCAACATCCACGGGAAGGCCATACCGGTCCCCATAAGCGGGCACGGCATCCCCAAGCGGGATGCACCTAAAGGGCGCAGCCAGTTCTTGACCCGCCAGGCGAAAGCGGCCACGCGACGGCCCAGTGGGGCATTTACGGGGGCGTGCATCAGGTACAGGCCCTGAACCGGTCGCTGAGTTCTGGCGCACGCCACCGCCAAGCGCTGCAAGGCGCAGGCGTCCAAGGAGCAGTCGGCATCAACAACGATCAGCACCTCGGGTGGCACGGTAGCCAGATGCTGCAAACCGAAATCAAGTGCGTAGCCCTTTCCGCGCAAGGTGTCGTGCTGTCGCTCGATCACCTCTGCGCCGCAGTGCCGCGCGACATCAGCCGTCGCGTCACTGCAGTTATCTGCCACCACCAGCAAGCGGTCGCCCGCGTTCAGCTGCGAGAGCACGTCGATCAAGGTCGCGGCGATACCGACCGCCTCGTTGTGTGCAGGGACTAACACGGCAAGCCGTGGGCGCGGCTCGGATTCAGAGTCATCAAGGCCCCCGCCATTTGCCGCTGGGCCGCCCTGGTTGGACTGATGTGGTCTCGCCGCGAACACTTGTAAAGAAAACACGGTCACGGGAACCCACAGAACACCGAACAGCAGGCTCGCGACCGCACCCAACGCCGTCGGCAGTTCGCTGTTCATCGTGGTTGTCCGGGGGTGTAAGACATGGCCGGCTTATCGGCCGAAGCAGCCGATTGCTGAAACCACGCAGCTAGCTTGGCTGCTTCGACATCAGCGCAGTGATGCAGCAGAACGCGCTCGCGTCCGGCTGCGCCCATTGCATTGAGCCGATCCGGGGCGGCTTCGAGGCAAGCGCGCATCGCGCCCGCGAGCGCCTCGATATCGCCAGCAGGAACCAGCCAACCGTTTTCCCCGGGCCGCACCAACTCTGGAATGCCGGCCACAAACGTACTGATGATTGGCCGGCCAAGTGCCATCGCCTCCATGATGACCACTGGCAACCCCTCGGCAAAACTGGGCAGCACCAGGGCGCGAGCGGTTTGAAGTTCACGCGCGACCTGCTCGCCACTAATCCAGCCGGTGATGCGCACCCTCTCGGTCAAACCACCTTCCCGGATCAGCGCTTCGATCTCGGCTCGCATCTCGCCATCGCCAGCCAGGACCAGCTCACAGGCGACGCCCTGCTTCAACAGCAGTTGCACCGCTTGAATCAGCAGCAACTGACCTTTTTGCTCACAAAGTCGCCCGACGCACACCAGTCGGGGCAAATGCGTTGCTGGCTGCAGCGGCCGATCGGTGAACTGCGCGTCAAGGGCGCAATGGACAACCTGCACTTTGGGCCAATCTGCCAGCGCAGCCCAGCGGTAAATCTGGCTGCGGCCGTAAGAACTGATCGCCACGACGAAGGCCGAGCGCTGAATCTTGCGCTGCAGATGCAACGACTGGGGTTTGTCGAACTCTTCGGGGCCATGAACCGTGAAGCTGAAAGGGGGACCGCCAAGCGCAGTCAACAACATGGCCACCTCGGTCGGATTGGTGCCAAAGTGCGCATGCACGTGGGTCACGCCGACCTCGCGCGCCCATTTCAATGCAACACAGGCCTGCGCCAGATAGACGAGGTGAACCGGCCATGGGCGATCACTGCCACGGCTGCACTGCCAGGCCAGCCTTGCGGAGAAAATGAAGGCTTTGGGGTTCGTCAAAAGCGTGCCCAACAAAGCGGTTACCAAGCTCAACCGACCGGCAGCCAGCAAATAGCGTGTGCGGCGCTGCTCAGCCAAGTCAGCGGGGTCAGGACAATCGGCATCCCATCCACGAGATGCCCAGCGGTGAACGACCAAGCCCAGCCGCTCGAGCGCCAAAATCTCCCGCCGAATAAAACTGTGGCTGACCTTCGGGTATTGATTAACCAAATAGGCAACGGCGGGACGAGTCATACAAAAATCACTTGTATTCGATCAATCTAGCCTGGCGCCCAACAATGCGATGGCAATAGAACTTGATTTGCCCTACAGCCTCGGCAAACTTTCCAAGAACAAGGAACGTCGAGCGCACCACTTTCAGAGGTACCGGCCCTTCAGTCGAGAGAAAAAGTCGACTCCACTGAAACGGATACAGCAAAGCCACCACCCCGGCGAGGATCGGATGCCCCGAAAGAAGTGCGGCCACGCACATCAGAGGAATCACAAGCCCCCACAGCCAAGCGCGACGGGACTCGCGAACCCAGTGTCTTTCTGGTGGAGCGCCATGGATGGACGCGCCCAGAGCGAATGCGTAGCCCGCACGCACAGAGCGTCTCCACCACTGACTGAAGCTGACCATCGCGGCGTCGTGCAAGGTCATCTCGTTGTCCAATCGCCACAACTGGCCACCGGCCTGCCGAAGTCGAATGGCGAACTCCGGGTCTTCGCCCGCGATCAGTTCGTCGCGATATCTACCCGCGGCCTCGAACGCATCGGCACGAACCATGACATCGCCACCAAAGGCTCGCGTGGCGCCAATCGGCGTGTCCCACTCGGCGTCGCACAAGCGGTTGTAGATCGATTGGCCTGGGAAGCGCTCGCGGCGCCGTCCACAGACAGCCACCACTGCCGGATGGGACTCCAGGAACGCCCTGGCATGACCGAGCCACCCGGTGGCGACTTCGCAGTCTCCGTCGACGAACTGCAGATAGCGTGTGTCCGGACTAGCGCGCAACGCCAAACGGGCGCCTTCATTGCGCGCCCGAGCGGCGGTGAACGGCACGGCTGTGTCAAGGACAACCACGTGAACGCCCATGCCCACGGCAAGTTCTGCAGACCCATCTGTTGAGCCTGAATCGACATAGACCACACATGAAACCCGCCCCAGTGACGACTCAAGACACCGTCGCAGACGGTCGCCTTCGTTGCGTCCGATAGCAATCAGTGCCACATCGTCAAACGGAGGATCATCCCTCATCTCGGGCCGTTTCGGGGTTTGATGACGGCGGGAACTCCCACCGCGATCGAATCTGCGGGCACGTCGCGAATGACGACAGCGTTTGCTCCGATCAGGCAGTTGTCACCAATGCTGATTCGGCCCAGCAACTTCGCTCCTGCGCCGATATCGACATTGTTGCCAATGACCGGTGCGCATGGGTCATCGACCCGGCTCAGACCCACCACCACGCCATTGCGGATACGGCAGTTGTCACCGAACTTCGCATAGCCACTGATGACGATCCCGCCCGAGTGGTCGATGACGAAGTTGCGACCGATATCGACTTCGCAGGGCAACTCAATGCCTGTGATGATCTGGATGAGCTTGTACGCCAACCGATAAACCGGCGAGAGCGCCTTACGCAATAGGGTGACTCGCAAACCACGCCGCCACCGACCAAATCGATACACCACGAGCGCCCAAAACCCCTGTGCGCCCCAGTCTCCACGGTAAGCGACAAGGTCTGAGCGGATGTTCGGAAACATGTGTCGTGGAAAGATCATCGGGTAGGCCGGGTGCCCCAATCAGTCTGCATCACAAGGCCGAACACCTGCCACACGTGTTGCCATTGAGCCCTAAACACTTCCGCACCCTGAACCTTAAAAACAGATTTCAGATTCAGGATCAAGGCGGCCAGCACAGTAAGAAATAGATGCGCTAGTAGCCCCCAAAGACCGGAATGTTTCCGGAAGTAGAGCAGTTCACTCTCGATTTGAAGCGAGGGAATCTGACGCGCCCCCTCGGTGAGGTCGCCGTCGGACTTGGCGCTCTCGCCACCGATATGAACAACCGTCGCGTCATGGAAGTAGATCACATCCCAGCCGGCAGCCTTGACCGCTCGGCAGTGGTCCACTTCTTCGTAGTAGAGAAAGTATCGGGGGTCGAACAACCCCACTTGATCAATCACCTCCCGCCGCACGAGGTAGTAGCAGCCCGGCACCCAATCGCACGGCCGGTTGCTGGAGTGATCCCATGACATGTCGTCTAAGGCTTGAACCCATGGAAACAGTCGACCAAGCCCGGTTCGCGAGAGAAAGACGTTACTTACGGCCGGGAAGTACCGACAGGAGGGCTGGAGTACACCGTCTCGGCCCACTAAACGCACGCCAAGTACACCAGTTTTTGGGTGGGAGTCCATGTAATCTAGGGTTTTTCTTAGCGTATCGGGGGCAACGAACGCATCCGTATTCAAAAGCAGCACGTAGCGGCCGCGGGCTAAGGCAAAGCACTGATTGTTGGCACGTCCGAAGCCCACGTTCTGCGCGTTGACGATGAGGTCAATCTGGCCCGCTAGAGTTTTGAGCGCTACCAACGAATGGTCGCGTGACGCATTGTCCAAGACGATGATCTGAACCCGGCCACGGCCAACTGCGGAGGCAAGAAGGCAGTCCATCATCGGCTGGATCAACGAGGCAGTGTTGTAGTTCACCACGATGACGGATACCAAAGTCTCGCCCTCAACCTCGTCGGCTCGGCAAGCACCCATCGCGTCGGCAAAGGCAGGCTCGAGCGTATTGTTCACGGTAAGAAATGCCAGGGACTCAAGCCGCCAAAATCAAGGGGCGCGGAACCGCAGGCTGTAGAAGCGCTCTGGAGTGGGGTACGCATCGCTTACACAGGCACCGTATGCCCTACCGGGGAGTATCTAGGCGCCCCATCGGCCCCGCGTAAAAGATTCAAGTTAGACGCGCCAGCCAGCCGCACATAAGCCACGCAAAGCCCCGCGAGCAGCCAGTACATGGTCGGCACGCAAAGAATCGGACTCATGGTCGCAATGATTGTCAGCGCAGCTGCCAATGCGGCGAGCAAGGCACGCCCCAACCGATGCAAGTCTGAGTCTGTTCCCACACGGCGCCACGCCACGAAAAGTCCAAAAGCGGATGCAGCGAAAACACTCATGAAGAGTCCGAGCCCGATTAACCCCTGCGACAAAGCCACCGCAAGGTACGTGTTGACAAGATCGACAATGCCTTCACCTTGCACCATTCCCAGCGCCGTCAGTTCGCCAATGAAGTTACCTCCGCCGAACCAGGGGTTCTGCCTAATCACCAGCAGGGACGCGTCGAACAGTTTGTGGCGGTAGTCAACGCTGCCAGAATCGGTTGCCCCGATGAACGGCAGCAAATTGATCAAAGTCTCGCCGTAAGGAGATGTCAGCAACATACAAAATACGACAGCACCCCAGACAAGAATACGGGACAAGTCCCGAGCACGATTAGATGACATTATAGAAAATACAAAAACTCCGACTACCATGCCGACCCATGGCCCTCTGGATAACGCCGCCATTAAACCAACCATCAGAAGCCCGGGCCCCAGCCATCTAGTCCCGGATTTTCCGGGTGCCGGCAAGAGTGCAAGGTAAAGCAAATAGGAAATCGCTAAGAGATACCCCAGAGCGATGCCGTGCCCCAGACTCGCAACAGCTCGAACGACGCCGAGGTCACCTCGACCAAGGTAGCCTCCCATACCGAAGTTGGCCCCAAGCGCAGACGGAAGCGCTGCATATAGAAGCCAGCGCTTCAGAAACTCAAACAAGGCAATACCACTCAATACAAAGGACGCCAGCGCCAACGAGGCAATGGCGTCACGGAAAAGGGCCATGTTGCGCAAACCTCGACTGGCAACGTAGTACGGCAGAAACACGTCCGTGAAGCCGTAGAGCACCCCCTGCCTGAACCCAGCCGTAAAGTTACCCGCCTCCAAGTTAAGCCCGGCCTCATAAAGCAGGTAAGCCAATAGAAAGCGGTCTGCCCAGCAGGAGCCAAACGGTCCGTGGGTTCGGTTTTGCCGGAGCCTCAGCCAGGCTGGCAACAGGACGATCATTGACATCAACCGCAAATGGTCCAGTGTGAATATTTGGACGATCGGCCCAAACCCCTGAATCATCGCGGATGCCGGCGGTACGGCGAACAAGAGCATGAGATACATGGCCAGCGGGTTGGGCTCACGCTTCCGTTGTGAGAAGACCACCACACCCACGCCGACCATGTAGAGCCAGACGTTATGCGACAAGAACGCAATCAGCGTGACCAAAAACCAAAGATTACGGCGTCGGCGCAGGTCAACTGGATCTATAGGGAGGCCAAACGCAGGCCTTTGGACGAAGGCAAACACTGCGCCAGCTATGCCCAAAATCACGACCAAAGATCGCAAATGTTCAGGCATGGGAAAACTCAAGCATTTTCATGTGCTGACGCGCATCAAGGAAGCTCGACGATCGATCAACGAGCCGCTGATATTTTCGCGGGCTTGCCGAATGCGGCGGCCAGCAAAGCGTCAAGCGCAAAAAAACTGACCAGCGCGACCAGCATCAGCACTATTCCAGCCAGGCCGTGCAGAAACCCTTGCCCAGCCTCATCACCCAGATGGAAAGTGATCAGCACCAAAATCATAACGCGAAGGATGTTCGCTGCGAACGAAATGGGGAGAATGGCAGCCAACATAAAAGCGTTATGACTAAGGCTACGCCGCGCCATGATGTACATGAAAAGTGTGCCCAGAGCGAACAGGCTGAACATGGAATGCAAGCCCGAACAGGCATCAGCCACCAACATTTGATACTGCCCGATCGTGATCGTGACGCCACTGCGTGCGACTGGGTATCCGGCAGCATAAAGAACATTCACCACGATATTTGAGATCCAGCCCTTCAGTGGCCCGGTGACCGCATCCACGAAAATTCCTGGCAGCGGTACCATAAAGAGCAGGTAGAAGATCGGGAACCATGCAACACGCAGTGCGCGAGGTCCTATGGTTAACACAAGTAACCCAGTCAGCACCAGCGGCTGCGAGCCAAACTCGAGGACGCTGATGCCGACCGTTCTCCCGAATACGTAGACGACAAGGCCTGACAAGAAAATCGTCCAACCCAGCACGGGTGATGATTGGACCTCAGTGGTGGATATACCTTCTTTCAGTGACCAGAAGAGCCAGAGCACGACGGCCAAAACAATCGCCCCGTGGGCGTGGTCATCGCTTTGCCATATACCGTGCGCGGCGGCCCAATAAACCGGGAGATACATGCACGCAAGACCCGCGAGCGCCAGCCACCAAACGTATCGGGCGGGTGGGGCGCCCAAGGCAGCCAATGGCGGTGACGACATGGCGGTCATAGGCCTTACTTTTTATCTGAGACAACTTCGTTCAAGACCGAGCCCACCACCGAGACACCGGCGTTCATCAGCCCCTGCACCAGATCGTTGAAGTCTGAAACACGGGTTTGGGTGGCTTGCGCAACCGCGACAGCCGCACCGGCACGGATGGCGACCATGGCGCCGTCTTCCCCCTCAGAAAGGCTTGACGTGTCCAGGATGACCACATCGAAGGTGCTGCGCATGCGGCTCATGAAGTCGTCAAACAGCGGGCGCGACAGGAGCTCGAGGGGATTGGGCGGCGTAGGGCCAGCTGGCAGCACGAACAGGCCCACCAGATCGGTGATGCGAACAATCGCCTCGTCCCGCGAGCGCTCGGACAGGACTGTCGACAGCCCCGCGCTGTTGTCCAGCATGAACATTTCATGCTGCCTGGGGTGGCGCAAGTCGGCGTCGATCAGGAGGGTGCGCTCACCGAGCTGTGAAAAAACCACCGCCAAGTTGGCCGCCAAATAACTGCGCCCCTCGCCTCTTGCCGTGCCGACCACCGCCAAGACCTGACGCTGCTCGAGCTTGTCAAACCACCGCATCATCAGCTGACTGCGAATGGCGCGAAGCTGATCAACACAGGGACTGAAAGGCTGATAGGCCGCCACGAGTTCAGCGCTCACAGGCTTTTTCTGGTCCGCTGCGCGCAGGTACGGGTAAGAAAACTGCCGAGACAGTGCAAACTGAATGTCTGCCTCGGTGAGGATGCCCAAGGCGATGGCTGCATCACCAAACCGAAGGTTCTTTTCCTTTTGCAAAAGGAGAATCCGTTCGGCGTCCTCTGGAGAGAGCAGTCCAGCATCCATCAGGATGGCGCCAATGGAACGATTGGCTCGTGAAACGGCGGGCAGATTGTTGAAATTGACCTTCATGGGCGCGCTCCGCCCGACAACAGCGGGGTCGCGTTGGGCGGGGAGTTGGCACTTGCAAGCCGACGGAAGATGCGCTGCTTCGAGTTGGCCGGGCGCAGCACGCCGATCACTGGCACCCCATGCAAAATCGCCAGATCCTCGGGACTTCTGACCCGACGGTTCAAGAACTCCAGCACCATGGCGACTGCCCCCCCCAACAGCAAACCCCCAGCTATCGACAGCACGATTCCCTTTGCCACCACTTTCAGAGATGGTTCAAAGGGTTCGACAGCCACGCTCAAAACCCTCAGCGGTGACTTGTTGTTTTGTGATTCCAGATTGACTTGGGTTGAGCGTTGACTGAGTGCCTCATAGGCGCGATTGGCTGACTCGACGTCGCGCACAAGAATGGCGATCTGGTCTTTGTCAGACCGAAGAGACAGTACGCGCTGCTTTTGCTCTTCAACCAGAGATTGCAGTTCGTAAACCATCTTCGAACTCGCACGGCTGGTCACCGCCGCGCCACCTGACACCCGCCGAACCTCGTCGGCTATTTGGCGCCTGACGTCAACAATTTGATGCTGGATCTGCTGTCGCTGAGGGTGGTTGTCGCCCATGACATCGCTGATTTCAGCCAAATTGAGTTCGAGCTTGGAGAGCTGGCTCCTGAGCGACTGGACTGAGCCGCTCTGCTGAACGTCGGGCGACACATCGGTCCCGCTGTCGCGTTGCCGTCCGGAAGTTTCGACCCTCTGGACCTGGGCAGTGGCCAGCTGGCTCGATAAGGCATTCAGTTTTGCATTCTCATCATCGAGCCTCTCGTCAGACACGACGATCCCCTTGGTGCGCTGGAACTGCGAAAGCTTGGCCTGGGCATCTTCCAGCGTCTTGCGAGCTGCCTGTACTTGGGCTTCGACGAACGGCGTTGATTGCCTTGCAGGGTCGATCTGAAGTTCGATCGACACCTGAATCGCCGCCTGCACGAATGCGTTGGCCGCTGCGGCAGCAAAGGCCGGATCCTGAGCGCTGAATGTCAGGTTGATGACGTTGCTGCCATTACCTGCCTCAATGACGAGACCCCGATCGAGAAGGTCAGCGAAATATCGGTCCAATGGAATTTTGGCCTGGGTCGCCTCTCGCCACTGCTGCACCGCCTCCGGCGAACGCTCAACGCCAAGAATCTTCACGACCCGAGTGGCCACCTTGTCGCTCTTGACGATCTCCACCTGGGTGGCCATGTTGGCAGGCACCGCCAGTGCCCCCAGCAAGGGATCTGGTCGTGCATCAACCACTAGGGACGCATTGGCGACATAGACCTTCGGGCGAGTGAGCGTGAAGGCAATACCCGAGACAGAGACGAACACGAACAGCGCCAGAAACAGCCACTTTCTTGCCCAGAGAATTCGGAAAACTTGGCCAGCTGTCATTCCAAATCGCCTTAAAAAACCGATTCGCGAACGTAGATCACGTCGCCTGGTTCAACAATGTCAGCCATTTTCAGATCGAGGATCTGAACGACTCCTTTGCTGTCTCGGCGATGCACACGCATGCCTCGTTCGGTACCCCTCGGCGTGAGCCCACCGGAGTGCGCGAGCGCCTGAAGCACGCTCATACCCCGCTCGATCGGAAAGACACCGGGGCGCTGAACCTCTCCGTAGATGTAAGCCGTGGGCGCAACAGCCACGTAGATGATGTCGCCGTTGATGACATTCACGTCGAGTTCGTTTTTGCCGGCCTGAAGGATGGCGGGCACGTCGATCTCGAGCCGCACCGACTTCTCATTACGAGTTCCCACGAGCGTGACGACATCTGAGCCTCCCGGCAAGATCCCACCGGCCGCCGCGATGATCTCGGAGACCTTGGTGTTGACCGTCTCGATCGGGTAGCGCCCTGGCTTGCCGACCTGACCCAGAATCGACACCAGATTGCTCTTGACCTGCAGGATAGAAACGATCACCTGCGGCTTCAGCACGAAGCCTCCCTCTCTGAGCGCCTTGGCGATCTTTTCCTGAACACCAGTGGGTGTGCTACCACCCACTGTCACGCTACCCAGCAAAGGGAAGGTGATCTGTCCCAACTCAGAAATACGAGCCTCCACGCTCAAATCGGGCACCTGATAAACGGTGACCTTGATCACGTCTCCAGTGCCGAGAATGTACTCAGAGGTGTCAGGGGTTTGAGCCCATGCACTACCGAAGCAGAACAGCGCAGCAAAAAAAACAGAAAAAATTCGCCTGGCAATCATGGCTGAGCCTTCCTTGATATTTCCGGGTTTGGCAATTGGCAACTGACACGTCACTTGAAGCCCTTGAGGCCCTGCTGCAGGGCCTTCCCGCTGGGGCTGGATGCGGTGAATGGCTCTGCAGGAGCCGTGTCGACGGGGGCTGAAGCCAGTGGAGCCGGCGCGGGTGGAACGTACACGGCGGCCGACGCCGAAGCATCCACCAAGGGCGAGTGGGTGGGCGAAACGTTCAGTTTTTCCTCGAGCGATTTGGGCGCCCCATTGGCATAGTCACCCACATATTCGATCTTGGAGGCCTTGCGAAGCGCCTTCAAGTCATCCTCGACCAGTTTGCGCTTGCGCTCATTCAGCAAGAACTGCTCGATGGCAGGTTGCGCGCGAACCTCATCGACCGGCTGATCCTTGGTGCCCGCGAGCACAGTAACCTGCACGCCCTTGGAGGTCACGCTGAACAGGGCCTGACCATTCTTCATTTGAGCGATCTCGTCAAGGCTCGAGAGCGGCAACTGCTCGGCGGCTCGACTGGATTGGTTACCGCCAAACTTGTAATTATTGGCCTTCAAATACCCCACAAAGGCGTTGACGTCCTTGGCTGCCGCCAATGCTTCGCGCAAGGTCTTGGTCTGATCCGCATCCGCATCAATACTCAATTCCTGAAAGGAATATATTTTTCGTTCACTAAAAAGAGCAGGCTTGCTGTCGTAATACGCCTTGATTTCGGCCGGCGTGGGTTTAGGAGCCCCCGATCCAACTTTATCGATATAGGCACGGGCAATTATTTCTCGCCGAGCGGTCTCGATTTGCTGAACCACCCTTGGATCGCGATCAATCTTTTGTTCCTGCGCTTTTTGAATGGCCAGTTCCTGGTCAATCAAGCGCTCAAGCACCTGAACACTGGCAGAGGCGGCCATTTCAGGCTTCAGGCCCCTTTGCTGTTGCAAGACGTTGTTGATCTGGTGAACCGTGATCTCTTCCTTGTTCACCTTGGCGGCGGTCTGAGATGCTGCCTTGTCCTTCTTGTCACCCCCCCCACACCCGGTGAGCAGACCCATGACGATGACGGCACCCACTAGGGGCCCCGACGCTCGGGCAAAAAGACCGCGGGTTTCAACCATGAAACTTGATCCTGAAATCATTCAAAAACTCCGCAATTTCTCTGAGGGGGGCGCGCAATACGCAGTTGGCGAACAGCCAAGCAGGCAAGGTGTTTTTTGTACGCCCAGGTGACCCGTGGGTTATCGGCACAAAAGCTGGCGGAGTGTAGCCGCCGGTGGTGAATTCGAGGCCTGCCAATACGGGGGCGCCGAGACGTCCAACGGGTGCCCGCGTGACGGAGTTGGGATCTCTCGTAGCCGGCTCAGTCAACACTTGATGCCGACGTGCAGCGCGACGATCCCGGCGCTCAGGTTGTGAACGTCAACATGGCCGAAACCCGCCACCTTCAGCATCGCCTTGAGTTCTGCCTGTGGGGGATGCATGCGTATCGACTCAGCAAGGTATTGATAGCTCTCGGCGTCGCCAGCCACCCACTGGCCCACCCGCGGCAACACCTTGAATGAATACCAGTCGTACAACTTTTCCAGCGGCTGCGCCACTTTCGAAAACTCGAGCACCAGCAAGCGTCCGCCGGGACGCAAGACCCGATTCATCTCCGACAAGGCCTTGTCCTTGTGCGTCATGTTTCTCAGGCCGAAGGCCACGCACACGATGTCGAAGGCGGCCTCAGGGAATGGCAGGGTCTCCGCATCACAGATCGACGTGGGCAGCAGTACCCCAGCATCGGTAAGGCGATCTCTGCCTTGTCGAAGCATCGCCTCGTTGATGTCGGTGTGAACCACCAGACCCGATGGGCCGACCCTTTTGTCAAAGGCCCGCGCCAGGTCTCCCGTGCCGCCCGCGATATCGAGGACACGATCGCCGGGACGCGCATTGGCCACGGCCACGGTGTATGCCTTCCAGGCACGATGCAAACCCATCGACATCAGATCGTTCATGACGTCGTACTTCGACGCCACGGAATCGAAGACGCCACGAACACGGCCGGCCTTTTGGGCTTCGTCGACCGTCTTGAATCCGAAATGGGTGTTGCTCAAATTGGGCTCACAGGGTGAATGGGGTCAGTGACTGCTGCAAGAAGGGCCCGCAGCCGCGCGCATCGGCGCATCACGTTCGACAGCCGCGCCGGCCAGACGATCTTCGTATTGCTGCCACAACTGCGTCTGCTGGGACCCGAGAAAGTAGAGATAGTCCCAGGTGAAGATGCCGGTGCTGTGGCCGTCTGAAAAAACCGGTTGCACCGCGTAGTTGCCCACCGGCTCCAGCGCGACCACCTCAACCTCGCGTTTTCCCGTTTGCAGCACCTCTTGCCCCGGGCCGTGTCCTTGCACCTCAGCCGACGGTGAATACACGCGCATCAACTCGAAGGGGATCCGAAACTCGCAGCCGTCGGCAAACCCGATTTCGAGCATTCTCGATTGCCGGTGCACGGTCAAGGCCGTGGGGTGCGGAGAGTCAGCGCTCAGGCCGGCCATGGCAGAAATCGGTTGCGTGTTCGATCTGATCGAGTGTATCGACACGGGTGCATCGTCGAGTCAATCATCGAGGCTCAAATCACCGACCGCCTTGGCGACCTCACGGTCCAGTTCGGCCAGCGTGACCGCCAGCATTGCGACCGCTGAATCAACATGGCGCTTCGCCTCACCCCAGATCGGCTGAGGGAAGTGGCTGTCCCCATCGAAGCGTGCGATCACGTGCCAGTGCAGGTGTGGAACGACGTTGCCCAGCGCGGCGAGGTTGACCTTGGTGGGACGCAAGACCCTGAGCAGCACCTGCTCGATGGCACAGACCACGCTCATGCACTCGGCGCGCGCCGAAACAGACAGGGAGCTGAACTCGGCCACATGGTCTGTCCACACCACCCGATAGAACGCGGGAAAGGCAGGGTCCTCGGCCCTGATCACCCGCCAGTGCGCGCCAGTTGCAACCAACAGACCACCCGTCGACTGGCACAGCGGACACTCGCCATGAAGATCGCTCACACCAGCACCCGCTCGATACCTCCCCGATTGGCAAGCTCCACGTACTGAGGCATCCAGTCAGCCCCGAGCAACTGGTTGGCCATCTCGACCACGATGTAGTCGGCCTCGAGCAGCCCGTTTTGCAGGTCACCGCCGTAGCGGCTGAGCCCTTGCAAACAGCTGGGGCAAGACGTGAGGATCTTGAGGTTGCCTTTTTCGGAGGGAAGCGCAACAAACGCATCGGCATCACGATCGACGGTCAGACCGGCGGTGATCTGCCGCAGTGCCTGCTCATCTTTCTTCAGTTCTTCTTCCTTGCGAAAACGAATCTGCGTCGAGATGTCCGGGCGGGTCACGCCCAGCGTGCCGCTCTCGCCGCAGCAGCGTTTGCTCTCGAGAACCGCCTCGGGGTGGCTGCCACCGACCAGCGCCTTGACCGTCTTCATCGGCTCTTGCAGCTTCATCGGACTGTGGCAGGGGTCGTGGTACAGGTAGCCGCCTTGCCCTTGCAAGGTGATGTTCTTTTCGAGCAGGTACTCGTGGATGTCGATGATGCGGCAGCCCGGAAAGATCTTGTCGAACTGGTAGCCCTGCAACTGGTCGTAGCAGGTGCCGCAACTCACCACCACCGTCTTGATGTCCAGGTAATTCAGCGTGTTGGCCACGCGGTGAAACAGCACGCGGTTGTCGGTGATGATCTTGTCGGCCTTGTCGAACTGCCCGCTGCCGCGCTGCGGATAGCCACAGCACAGGTAGCCCGGTGGCAGCACCGTTTGCACCCCGGCGTGCCACAGCATGGCCTGTGTGGCCAGGCCCACTTGCGAGAACAGTCGCTCCGAGCCGCAGCCCGGAAAATAGAACACCGCCTCGGTGTCGGCCGTCGTGGTGGCGGGGTTGCGGATGATCGGGACGTAATCCTTGTCCTCGATGTCCAGCAAGGCCCGCGCGGTCTTCTTGGGCAGTCCGCCGGGCAGCTTCTTGTTGATGAAGTGAATGACTTGTTCCTTGATCGGCGCGGTGCCCACCGTAGAGCGTGGGGCAGATGTCTGCTTGCGCGCCAGCCGGCTCAGCAGGTCATGCGCCAGCCGCTGAGCCTTGAATCCCACGCCGACCATGGCGCTGCGCATCAGGTTGATCTTGTCGGGGCTGGTGGCGTTGAGGAACGCCATCGACAGCGCATTGCCCGGCCGGAAGCTCTTTTGGCCCATCTTGCGCAGCAGGTTGCGCATGTTCATCGACACGTCGCCGAAGTCGATCTTCACCGGACACGGGCTCGCGCACTTGTGACACACAGTGCAGTGGTCGGCGACGTCTTCGAACTCCTCCCAGTGCTTCAGGCTCACGCCGCGGCGCGTTTGTTCCTCGTAAAGGAACGCCTCGACGAGCAGCGACGTCGCAAGGATCTTGTTGCGCGGGCTGTACAGCAGATTGGCGCGCGGCACGTGGGTGGCGCACACCGGTTTGCACTTGCCGCAGCGCATGCAGTCCTTGATGCTGTCGGCGATCGCACCGATATCGCTTTGCTGCATGATGAGTGACTCATGTCCCATCAGTCCGAAGCTCGGCGTGTAGGCCTGACTCAGATCGGACGCCCGCAAATCGGTGGACGCCCCTTCGCCTGCGGCACGGGCTGCGCCCGCACCGCCGCGCAGCAGCTTGCCCTTGTTAAAGCGCCCCTCGGGATCGATGCGCTGCTTGTAGGCCGCGAAGTCGGCCAGTTCGTCATCGGTGACGAACTCGAGCTTGGTGATCCCAATGCCGTGCTCGCCTGAGATCACCCCATCGAGCCGACGTGCCAAGCCCATGATGCGGGCGACGGCCTCATGCGCGGTTTGCAGCATGTCGTAGTCGTCGCTGTTGACCGGGATGTTGGTGTGTACGTTGCCGTCACCCGCGTGCATGTGCAAGGCAATCCAGACCCGACCGTGCAACACCTCGGCGTGGATCTTCTGGCAAGCCTCGAGGATCGGCGACAACGACGCCCCCGAGAAGATCGACTGCAGCGGCGCGCGGACCTGCAACTTCCACGATGCGCGCAGGCTGCGATCCTGCAACTGTTCGAAATAGGTTCGCTCGTCCTCGGGCCCGGCCAACGCGGTGCCATGGTGAGTCGCCAGGCGCTCCCCTGATGGCGTGTCGAGGTGCGACAACCAACGCTGCCACAGCGCGCGCACCCCCCCGATCAGCGCCAGGGCTTGCGCCACGCTGTCTTCCAGCAGCTCGGCCGACGCGATCTCCACTGCGTCGTCGGTCTTGCCCAGCGGGAGAGACCCCTTAAGGAAGAACGTTTCCAGCGCATCGAGCAGCGCCAGCTTGTTGCGCAGGCTCAGCTCGATGTTGATGCGCTCGATGCCCTCGGTGTACTCGCCCATGCGCGGCAGCGGAATGACCACGTCCTCGTTGACCTTGAACGCGTTGGTGTGCTTGCTGATGGCCGCAGTGCGTTTGCGATCGAGCCAGAATTTCTTGCGGGCCTCGGGGCTCACCGCCACAAAACCCTCGCCAGCGCGACTGTTGGCGATGCGGATCACCTCGCTGGTGGCGCGAGCCACCACGTCGGCGTCGTCCCCGGCGATGTCACCAAACAGCACCATCTTCGGCAGGCCCGAGGCGTTGCCCACAGCATGCGCGCGCTTGCTCTTGGTGGCGTAACCCACGGCCTTCAGGTAACGGTCGTCGAGGTGTTCCAGGCCCGCCAGCACCGCACCGCCAGCCTTGGCCTGCGCGAACATGTAATCCTTGATCTCGACGATGCTGGGAACCGCGTCCTTGGCGTTGCCGAAGAACTCGAGACACACCGTGCGCACGTGCGCCGGCATCTTGTGCACGATCCAGCGCGCGCTGGTGATCAGGCCGTCGCAGCCCTCTTTCTGGATGCCCGGCAACCCGGCCAGGAACTTGTCGGTCACGTCCTTGCCCAGCCCTTCCTTGCGGAAGGTGCTGCCCGGGATGTCGAGCCGCTCGGTGCGCTCGAGGGTCTTGCCGCTGGCATCGAAGTACTTCAACTCGAAGCTGGCCACAGCCACATCGTGGATCTTGCCGAGGTTGTGGTTCAAGCGCGTGACCTCGAGCCACTTGGCCTCGGGGGTGACCATGCGCCACGAAACCAGGTTGTCGAGCGCCGTGCCCCACAGCACAGCCTTCTTGCCCCCGGCGTTCATCGCGATGTTGCCGCCTATGCAGCAGGCTTCGGCCGACGTCGGATCGACGGCAAAGACGAAGCCCCCACGTTCGGCGGCATCCGCCACGCGCTGCGTGACGACGCCGGCTTCGGTCCACACGGTGGCCACCTCGCGGTCCAGCCCCGGCAGGCGGCGCATCTCGACCTCGGTCATGGCCTCGAGCTTTTCGGTGTTGATGACCGCGCTGTTCCAGATCAGGGGAATCGCGCCGCCGGTGTAACCAGTGCCGCCGCCGCGCGGGATGATCGTCAGCCCCAGTTCGACACAGCCCTTCACCAGGGCGGCCATCTCGCTTTCGGTGTCAGGCGTGAGCACCACGAACGGGTACTCGACCCTCCAGTCGGTGGCATCGGTCACATGCGACACGCGCGAAAGTGCATCGAACTTGACGTTGTCCGACGCGGTGCAGCGGTTCAACAGCTTGCTGGCACTTCGACGCAGACGGGCCACCTCGTCAAACTGCTCGGCAAAGCGATGCACCGCCTGGCTGGCACTTTTGAGCAACTCGTTGACATCGCCGTGGTGATCGCCCTGCGACGTGGTGACTCGGCGCTCGACCTCGCCGAGGCGGTGATGCAAGGCATCGATCAGTTGCTTGCGGCGGCGCGGGTTGTCGAGCAGATCGTCCTGCAAGTAGGGGTTGCGCTGCACCACCCAGATGTCGCCCAGCACCTCGTAGAGCATGCGTGCCGAGCGGCCGGTCTGCCGTTCACCGCGCAAGCGGCCCAGCAACTCCCAGGCACGCGAACCCAGCAGCCGTTGCACGATCTCGCGATCGGAAAACGACGTGTAGTTGTACGGAATCTCGCGCAACCGCGCAGACCCGTGCTCAGGAAGGGTGGCAGCTGCCAGTTCGGTAAGGAGCGTGGGTGCGTTCATGGATAGGAGCCGTGGCCACTGCCGTGCAGGCGAGCAGCGAAATCAGAGGGGCAACCGCGCGCAAACAATGCGGGGTTGGCGTTATTGCAGCACGGAAAATACACGGTAAGTCCTCCCACATCAGACTCTGGGGTCTATAGCGCAAGCGCCACGGGGTTAGCCTGTGGCGGCCAAACCCCACGCACACGGCACGATGAGCCCGAAACCACCCGTCGAAGAAACACCACCCAACCCGCTGCCCTGGCGTTATCCACGCTGGTGGGCGCACCGGGGCGCCGGCCGCATGGCTCCGGAAAACACCCTGGCCGCCTTCCGCCTGGGCGCGCAGCACGGGTTCAGGGCCTTTGAGTGCGACGTCAAGATCAGCGCCGACGGCATGGCTTTCCTACTGCACGACACCGAGCTCAAGCGCACCACCGGTGAGCCGGGAATTGCCGAAGAACAACCCTGGGCCCAACTCTCCCGACTCGATGCCGGGCGCTGGCACGGCCCCGAGTACGCCGGCGAGCCGATTCCGAGCTTGTCCGACATTGCCCGTTTTTGCTTCGAAACCGACTCGGACCTGAACATCGAAATCAAGCCCTCACCCGGCAACGAGGCGCACACGGGCGCATCCGTCGCTTCCGAGGCGGCCAGACTTTGGGTGGAACAGGCAAGAGTGCCGCTGCTGAGCTCATTTTCGATATCTGCGCTGGAGGCCGCGCGCGCTGCCGCGCCTCATTTGCCAAGGGCGCTGTTGCTGGACGAACTGCTGCCGGGGTGGCTCGAACAAGCGCGAGAGCTGGACTGCTGCGCAGTCGTGATGGATCACCTGCTGCTTGATGCCTCGGTGGTCGACCGTCTCCACGCGGCTGGCCTGTTCGTCATGAGCTACACCGTCAACGACGCAGCGGTGGCCGAGCGACTCCTGCGCTGGGGCGTCGACGGGTTGATCACCGACGTGATGGACCGTGCCGCCTGACCGGCAGGCTCTCAGCTGCGGTAATCGGCGTTGATCTTGACGTAGTCGATGCTGAGGTCGCAAGTCCACACGGTGGTGCTGGCAGCACCGCGATTCAAGTGGACCCGCACCGTGATCTCGCTTTGCTTCATCACGCGTTGTCCGTCTTCTTCGCGGTAGTCCGGATGGCGTCCACCCTGGCGCACCACGTGCACGTCGTCGAGATGCAGGTCGATGAGCGTCTGGTCGAGATCGGTGATGCCGGCATAGCCGACGGCCGCCAGGATGCGCCCCAGATTCGGGTCGCTGGCAAAAAACGCCGTCTTGACCAGCGGCGAATGCGCGATGGCATACGCCGCCAACCGGCATTCGGCTTCGGTGACCCCGCCATCGATCTGCACCGTGATGAACTTGGTGGCGCCTTCGCCATCGCGCACGATGGCCTGCGCGAGCCGGGTCGATACCGCGATCACCGCATCGCGCAACACGGCGCCCTCAGCGCTGTCGAGCCGCTCGATGGGGGCGTGGCCCGCTTGCTGAGTGGCGATCAGGATGAACGAATCATTGGTCGACGTGTCGCCGTCGATCGAGATGCGGTTGAAGGACTGGTCGGCGGCCTCACGCACCAGCGTGTCCAGCAGGCCCGGCGCCAGCACCGCATCGGTGGCCACGAAGCCGAGCATCGTCGCCATGTTGGGCCGGATCATGCCGGCGCCCTTGCTGATGCCGGTCACGGTGACCGTCTTGCCGCCAATAGTGACCTGCACCGATGCCGCCTTGGGCAGCGTGTCGGTGGTCATGATGGCCTCGGCGGCGGTGGCCCAGTGGCCCGCATCCAGGTCCGCCAGCGCGGCACCCAGTGCCGCCTCGATGCGCTCGTTGGGGAGCGTTTCCATGATCACGCCGGTGGAAAACGGCAGCACCTGGCCGGGCTGCAGATTCAGCAGTCCCGCCAGCGCGACACAGGTTGAGCGCGCACGCCTCAGTCCGTCTTCACCGGTTCCGGCATTGGCATTGCCCGTGTTCACCAGCAGCGCCCGGACACCCGACTTGCCAGAGCCATTCACAGCCAGGTGTTGCCGACACAACTGAACCGGCGCCGCACAGAACCGGTTGGTGGTGAACACACCCGCGACCTGCGACCCCTCGGCCAGGGAAACGACCAGCACGTCACGCCGATTGGCCTTGCGCACACCGGCCATGGCGGTGCCGAGGCGCACCCCGGGCACGGGTTTCAGTTCATCGGGGATGGGCGCTTGCAGATTGACCGGCACGACGGGCTCCTCATCCTCAGGCCAGACGGCCGTGACACAGCTTGAACTTCTTGCCGCTGCCACACGGACACGGATCGTTGCGGCCGGCTTTCGGGACCTGGGCGATTTGCGTGGCAGGGTCCGCATCCTGCGACACGCTGCCGTCCTCGTTGGGATGTGTGTACGTCACGTTGGCAATGCGCTCGGCGCGCTCTTCGATCGCCTCGGTGGCCTGTGCCACCTCTTCGGCGGAACGGATGCGCACCAGCATCAGCGTGCGCGTCACATCCATCTTGATCACATCGAGCAATCGACCGAACAACTCGAACGCCTCGCGCTTGTATTCCTGCTTGGGGTTTTGCTGGGCGTAGCCGCGCAGGTGGATGCCCTGGCGCAGGTAGTCGAGTGCTGCGAGATGCTCGCGCCAATGCTGGTCGATCGACTGCAGGAAGATCGTGCGCATGAACGGCGTGAACTGCTCCTCGCCCACCAGTTCGACCTTGGCGTCGAAGGACTCGTCGGCCGCTTTGCCGACCCGTTCGACCAGATCCTCATCGGTGATCGAACTGCTCGCTTCGACATCGGCCTTGAGCGACACGGCCAGTTGCCACTCTTCGCTCAGCGCCTTTTCGAGACTGTCCAGATCCCACTGCTCTTCGAAGCTGTTCACGGGAACGAAGTTGCGAACCACATCGCCCATGGCGCTGCGGCGCAGGTTGCCGATTTGCTGGGTCAGGCTTTGCGCCTCGAGGATTTCATTGCGCTGCTGGTAGATCACGCGGCGCTGGTCATTGGCCACGTCGTCGTACTCGAGCAACTGCTTGCGCATGTCGAAATTGCGGGCCTCCACCTTGCGCTGGGCACCTTCGATGCTGCGCGTGACCATGCTGGCCTCGATCGCCTCACCATCGGGCATCTTCAGACGCTCCATGATGGAGCGGACTCGATCACCGGCAAAGATGCGCATCAACGAGTCGTCGAGCGACAGGTAGAAGCGCGACGATCCCGGGTCGCCCTGGCGCCCCGAGCGGCCGCGCAACTGGTTATCGATGCGACGCGACTCATGGCGCTCGGTGGCGATGATGCGCAGGCCGCCTGCGGCCTTGACCTGATCGTGCAACGACTGCCACTCATCGCGCAGGCGCTGAGACCGGGCGCGCTGGTCGTCCTCGGCAATCGACTCGTCGGCCTCGATCGACTTGATCTGGTTTTCGACGTTGCCGCCGAGCACGATGTCGGTGCCGCGTCCGGCCATGTTGGTGGCGATCGTGACCACGCCCGGGCGGCCTGCCTGGGCCACGATGTCGGCTTCTCTCGCGTGCTGCTTGGCGTTGAGCACCTGATGCGGCAACTTGGCCGTGAGCAGCAGGCCGGAAATCAACTCCGAGTTCTCGATCGACGTGGTGCCCACGAGCACCGGTTGACCTCGTTCGTGGCAATCGCGGATGTCGCCGATCACCGCCTCGAACTTCTCCCGGCTGGTCTTGTAGATGAGGTCGAGTTGGTCCTTGCGCACCGTGGGGCGGTTCGGCGGGATCACCACCGTTTCGAGTGCGTAGATCTCCTGGAACTCGTACGCCTCGGTGTCGGCCGTGCCGGTCATGCCGCTGAGCTTGCCGTACATGCGGAAGTAGTTCTGGAACGTGATCGACGCCAGCGTCTGGTTCTCGCTTTGGATGGGCACGCCTTCCTTGGCCTCGACCGCCTGATGCAGACCGTCAGACCAGCGGCGCCCGGTCATGAGGCGACCGGTGAACTCGTCGACGATCACGATTTCCGAGCCTTCCGGGCCGTCTTGCACCACGTAATGCTGGTCACGGTGATACAGATGGTTGGCACGCAGCGCGGCATACACATGGTGCATCAGCGTGATGTTGGCCGCGTCGTACAGGCTGGCACCCTCGGGCAACAGCCCCACTTCGCTCAGCAAGCGCTCCGCGTTCTCGTGGCCCTCTTCGGTCAGGTAGACCTGATGCGACTTCTCGTCGACGGTGAAATCACCGGCTTCGATGACACCCTCGCCGGTGCGCGGGTCGGCCTCCCCGATCTGCTTCTTCAGTCGGGGCACCACGGCGTTGATGCGCACGTACATCTCGGTGTGATCTTCGGCCTGGCCGCTGATGATCAGCGGCGTTCTGGCCTCGTCGATCAGGATCGAGTCGACCTCGTCGACGATGGCGTAGGGCAGCCCCCGCTGGACCCGATCGGCAACATCCTGGACCATGTTGTCGCGCAGGTAGTCGAATCCGAATTCGTTGTTGGTCCCGTACGTGACGTCCGCGGCGTAGGCGGCCTGTTTGTCCTCGCGAGGCATGTTCGGCAGGTTCACGCCGACGCTCAGACCCAGAAACCCGTAAAGCCGCCCCATCCACTCGGCGTCGCGACGGGCCAGATAGTCGTTGACGGTCACCACATGAACGCCGTTGCCAGCGATGGCGTTCAAGTAGACGGGCAGCGTCGCCATCAGGGTCTTGCCCTCGCCGGTGCGCATCTCGGCAATCTTGCCGTCATGCAGCGTCATGCCACCGATCAACTGGACATCGAAATGGCGCATCTTCAGCGCTCGCTTGCTGCCCTCACGCACCACGGCGAACGCTTCGGGCAACAGGCTGTCCAGCGTCTCGCCTGCCGCATGGCGCTGGCGAAATTGGAGCGTCTGTTGCGCCAGCGCCGCATCGTCAAGCGCCTCGTACTTGGGTTCAAGCGCATTGACGCCTTGAACCACACGGCGATATTGCTTCAAAAGTCGCTCGTTGCGACTGCCGAAAATTTGGGTGAGGAAGTTGGGCAACATGCGGCGAAAGGGGCTCGGATGGCGCGGCACTCGAAACATCGCGTTCCGAGCGGGGCAACCTGTAGGTGAATTTGGCGTGACTCGATCACGAGGCACGGGCTGTGGGCACCGGCAACCATCAGGGCCGAGCGTATAGCCAGCCAAGTTTACCTTTGCGACGCGCTTCATTGTGACGGCGCGGTGTCCAGCCCGGCGCTCACGCGAAGCCTGCGAGCGTCTCTACACTAGGCTCGTTTTGAGCAAGACCGCACCCATCGTTCCCAATGCGCTGGCCATCGCTGACGCCATGGAGCGAAGCGCGCCCCTGGCGTTGCTCAGGCATCGGCTGAAAGAGTCGGCAAGACGCTTCGCAACCGTGCAGCCCTGCCTGCCAGACGCGCTGAAGCCGCACGTGACACCTGGTCCGGTCGATGACGAGGGATGGACGCTTTTCGCTGCCAATGCCAGCGTCGCGGCCAAGTTGCGCCACCTTCAGCCGGCGATCGAGACCCGGCTTGCCAACCAGGGATATCCCAAGGCCGCGGTGCGGATCAAGGCACGTTCGGGTTGATCAGTTCAGTGACCACCAACCCATGAGAGACAATCACTCCTTGCTGAAAATCCGTGCCGCTCAGGCGCTCTAGCTTGCAAACTCGATGACCAAAATCGGCCAATTTTTATTTCGCTACCGCAACGTGCTGGGGCCGGTGCTGTTTCTGGTCGCGCTCGCCCTCAGCCGCCCGGGGTATGCGGTGATCGCACCGCAGTTGGGTTCCGCCCTCAGTATCGCTGGGGTGGTTCTTGCGTTGCTTGGTCAACTGCTGCGCATGGTGACCATAGGCTACGAGTACATCGTTCGAGGCGGCAAGAACAAGCAGGTTTACGCCAGCAACCTGGTGCAAGGTGGGGTGTTCGCCCACTGCAGAAACCCTCTGTACGTGGGCAATATCCTCATGGCGGTCGGGCTGGCGCTGATCGTCCATTCCTATGCGTTCATCCTGCTCGTCATCCCCGCGATCTTGTTCACCTACGCTTGCATCGTCGCGGCGGAGGAGTCCTACCTGCTCGGGAAGTTCGGCGCTGAATACGCCGAGTACATGCTGCGAGTCAATCGCTGGCTGCCGCGCCTGACGGGTCTTGGGGAATCCACCGCTGGCATGCGGTTCAACTGGAAGCGCGTGCTGGTCAAGGAATACAACACCACCTTCACGCTGCTGGCCGCCATGCTCGCGCTTTACTGGTGGAGCGGATACAGCTCAGGAGGCGCAGTCGAGTTGCCTTCGAGCGAGGCGATCGTCGCTATTTTCGTGGCTTGGGTGGCGCTTTACCTTGGTGTTCGCGCCCTCAAGAAGAGCGGTTACATCAAAGGCTGAACCTCTCGCCTGCGAGCGATGCGACGGCCTTACTTGATGGCCAGAAAGCCTTCGAAGCACACCCACTTGATCACGCTCATGATGTCCACGAAGCCGGCGCGCTTGTAGAGGTCGATGTAGCCCTGGGTTGAAAACGGCTCCTGAACACGCTTGAGGCTTCGCGCCTTGGCGATGATTTCCTCAGGTGAGTAACCGCGCTCGAGCTTGTAGTCGGTGTAGATGGCGCTCATCTGATCCTGGAACCGGGCATCCGGCGCCCTGACCTTTTCATAGATCAGCAACGCCCCGCCCCAGTTGAGGCTTTGATAGAGCCTGTCGAACAAGGCCTGTCGCAGGTGCGGTGGGACGAACTGGATGGTGCAAAAAGACACGATCAGATCCGCCGGCTCGTAGGGATAGAGGTTGATGTCGTCCTGAACAAACTCGAGGTTTTGAAGCGGGCCGGACTCCTCGCGTGCCTGCGCAACCATCTCCGGGATCGTCTCGATCCCGATGAAGCGCGCCTTCGTGTTGGCATGGCGCCGTGCCAGCTTGCTGCTGAGGATTCCGGTGGAGCTGCCCAGCTCGTAGCACACAGAAGAATCCTGCACGTAGAAATCAGACAAGGCGCAGATCAGATCGTGCCCCTCCTCGTACAGGGGTACCGACTTGCTGACGTGGCTCGAAAAGGTGCGGGCCACATCATTGCCAAAGGTCCAGCTCGCGTTCGCAGCGGCGATACCATCGCCGACGGTCAATTTGTCCGGTGTCGTCATGTTGTTGCCTCGTGCGCACCCGTGGTTTGATGTGGTGCCCCCGGCAGGAATCGAACCCGCGACCTTCGGTTTACAAAACCGCTGCTCTACCAACTGAGCTACAAGGGCTTCTCGAAAATTCTAGCCGGCGCCTCGCGCTCGGCAGCCACAACTACTTGACCCGCTTCAACGACGGTCGCCCGCTTGGCGGTAACGGATCCTGCGGGGAGTCGCCGTCATCAGACGATGGCGTGGGCTGCATCGGCTGAGAGGTCGAATCCTCGCGGTCCGTTGCCAGCCTCAACATGGCACCACCTCGTTCGGCTCGGTTTGGCAAGACTGTCTTTTCGGTCGGATTCAGTCCCGTCGGCGCGGCGTCGCTGGGCACGGGAAATGCCATGCCTTGCCCATTTTCTCGGGCGTAGATCGCGATGACATGATCGACTGGCACCGAGATGTCGCGCGAACTACCGCCAAACCTCGCCTTGAATTCAATCAACTCGTTGCCCAGTTCCAGCGCTGTCGTCGCCTCGAATCCCACGTTGAGCACGATCTCACCGTTCTTGACGTACTCCGTCGGCACCTTCACGTTCGCATCCACGAAGACGGCAATGTACGGCGTGAAGCCGTTGTCCGTGCACCACTCATGCAACGCACGAATCAAGTACGGCCGCGTCGAGGTGCCGTTTTGACCCAGCGAAGGCGGCTCCGAAGCTTGCTTCATCGGGTGTCGTCAAGAACTGTGCAAACCGCGAGCCATGTCACTTGCGCATGACTTTTTCAGACGGAGTCAAAGCCTCGATGTAGGCTGGGCGCGAAAAGATCCGCTCGGCATACTTGAGCAGGGGCACCGCATTCTTGGACATGTCGATACCGTAGTAATCGAGACGCCAAAGCAAAGGCGCGATGGCCACGTCGAGCATCGAGAAGTCATCGCCAAGCATGAACTTGTTCTTCAAGAAGATCGGAGCCAACTGGGTCAGTCGGTCGCGAATCTGCGACCGTGCCTTCTCGAGCTGCTTGTCGGTCGCCTTGACGCCACGGGACTCGAGCAGATTCACGTGCACGAACAGTTCTTTCTCGAAATTCAGCAGGAACAGCCGGACCCTGGCGCGGGCCACGGGATCTCCAGGCATCAACTGCGGGTGCGGAAAGCGCTCATCAATGTACTCATTGATGATGTGCGACTCATACAGGATCAGGTCTCGCTCGACGAGGATCGGGACCTCGTTGTACGGATTCATCAACGCAATGTCTTCGGGCTTGGCGAACAAGTCGACGTCGCGAATCTCGAAATCCATGCCCTTTTCGAATAACACGAACCTGCAGCGGTGTGAATAAGGGCAGGTCGTGCCGGAGTAAAGCACCATCATGTGGGCGAGCTCCTAATGGGTTCAGGAAATAAAAACGCAGTGGAAACCCAAGGTAGGGCGACCCACTGCGCGATCGTCCGGTGCCCTTCGAGGCGACCGGACAGGCGAAAAATCACTTGATGTCTTTCCAGAAGGCCGCGTTCAGTCGCCAGGCAATCACGGTGAACACCGACAGGAACAACAGCACCCAAACGCCGAGACGCGTGCGCGTACCCTGTGCCGGTTCACCCATCCAGTTCAGATACGCCACCAGATTGGCAATCGTGTCGTCGAACTCGGCCTGGGATTGGGTCCCCTTGGTGACCGCCTCGAAGCCAGCAAACCGGTGAACCACCTTGGTCTCGTCGTGGTGGTCTTTTTCCTCCACGAACTTGGCCACCCGCTGCCCCTGCAACTCCCACAGAACGTGAGGCATCGCAGCGTTTGGATACGCCAGGTTGTTCCAGCCGGTAGGCTTGGTGTCGTCGCGATAGAACGTTCGCAAGAAGGTGTAGAGGTAGTCGGCACCGGTACCTTGCGCTGCCGCACGAGACCGTGCAATCAGCGTCAGATCCGGAGGCACGACACCCAACCAGTCCTTGGCGTTCTTGGGGTCAAAAGACACCTTCATCGTGTCGCCAACCTTGTCGGTTGCGAACATCAAGTTGCCCTTGATCTGCGCTTCGGTCAGATCGATATCGCGCAGGCGGTTGTACCGCATGAAGGCTGCGTTGTGGCAGTTCAGGCAGTAGTTGGCAAAGGTCCTGGCTCCACTTTGGAGTGCAGCCACATCGGTCGATTTTTCCTGCGGGAACTTGTCCCAAGTCATACCTCCGCTCGAGGCATGCGCCATCGAGAGGCCGAGCATCGAAATCAGCAGGGAGCAGATGAGTTTTTTCATTTCCTGTCAGGCCTTGATGATCAGTGAGCAGCGAAAGTGACGCGATCCGGAACAGTCTTGAATGCCCCCAACCTGCTCCACCAAGGCATCAGCAAAAAGAACCCGAAATAGATCACAGTTCCGATCTGAGACAGGCGCTCGCCCAACGGAGAAACCGGTTGAACACCCAGGTAGCCCAGCATGAAGAAATTGATGACGAACACACCGTAGAGGTACTTGTGCCAGTCGGGGCGGTAGCGGATCGACTTCACCTCGCTGTAATCGAGCCAAGGCAGGAAGAACAGGATCACCACAGCGCCACCCATTCCAACCACGCCCCAGAATTTGGCGTCAATGGAGAACATCATTGCCACCACCACCGCGGCGGCACCGATGATCAGAACCTTGAACAGGCCCGACATCTTCAACTTGAGCACAGCCAAGGCCGCACCGACTACCACGAAGCCCATCAGCACGTACATCATCTCGGCCGTGATGGCGCGCAGGACGGAGTAGTAAGGCGTGAAGTACCAGACCGGCGCAATGTGAAGCGGGGTCTTCATCGAATCGGCAGGGATGAAGTTGTTGTACTCGAGGAAGTAGCCACCCAACTCTGGCGCGAAGAAGATGATCGCCGAGAAGATCAAGAGGAACACGCTGACCCCCAGCACGTCGTGCACGGTGTAGTAGGGGTGGAAAGGAATCCCGTCAAGCGGGTTCCCGGCCGCATTCTTCTTGGCCTTGATCTCGACGCCGTCCGGATTGTTAGATCCGACCTCGTGGAGCGCGATCACGTGCGCCGCAACCAGACCCAGCAAGACCAGTGGCACGGCAATCACGTGGAAGCTGAAGAACCGGTTCAAGGTGGCATCGCTCACCACATAGTCGCCGCGAATGAGCAGCGACAAGTCAGGCCCGATGAAGGGAATAGCAGTGAACAGATTCACGATGACTTGCGCGCCCCAATAACTCATCTGACCCCAAGGCAGCAAGTAGCCCATGAAGGCCTCGGCCATCAGGCACAGGAAGATCGCACAACCAAACAACCAGACGAGTTCACGCGGTTTGCGGTAGCTGCCGTAGATCATCCCGCGGAACATGTGCATGTAGACCACGACGAAGAAGGCGCTCGCTCCGGTCGAGTGCATGTATCGCACCAGCCAGCCCCAAGGGACGTCGCGCATGATGTACTCGACAGACGCGAAGGCCACTGCCGCGTCAGGCTTGTAGTGCATGACGAGGAAGATGCCGGTGACGATCTGGATCACGAGCACCAGCAACGCCAGCGAGCCAAAGAAATACCAGAAGTTGAAATTCTTCGGTGCGTAATATTCGGCGAGGTGCTCGTTGTAGAGCTTCGTCGCCGGGAACCGGTTGTCGACCCATGTCAACAACTTCTCTGCTGCCGATGCGTTGGCAGGGGCTTCCTTGAAGGTGGCCATCTTGTTATCTCCTGAAATTGCCGTTACTGCGGGCCATCAGGCCTTCTTGTCTTCACCGATCAAAAGCCGGTTTTCGGACAGATACATGTGCGGGGGTACCGCCAGGTTGTCCGGCGCCGGCTTGTTCTTGAAGACACGGCCTGCCAAATCAAAGGTCGAACCATGACACGGGCAGAGGAAACCGCCAGCCCAATTGTCAGGTAGCGACGGTTGCGCGCCAGGCGTGAAGCGGTCGGACGGCGAACACCCCAGGTGCGTGCAGATCCCCACCGCGACCATGATCTCGGGCTTGATGGAACGATGCCCATTGCGCGCGTAAACCGGCGTCATTTCGTCGGGCTTGCGCAACGACTGCGGGTCGGCCAGCAAGGGATCCGTCTTGGGCAAGGCCGCAAGCTGCTCGGGGGTCCGCCTGATGATCCAGACCGGATTACCCCGCCACTCGACGACCAGTTTCTCTCCGGGCTTGAGCGCGCTGATGTCGACCTCCACAGAAGCCCCGGCCGCTTTTGCGCGCTCCGAGGGCTGGAAGCTGCTGACAAACGGCACGGCCACCGCCAAGCCTCCGACCGCTCCGGTGCAGCCCGATGCGATCAACCAAGTACGCTTTGAACTATCAACTTGCTGCTGGCTCATACATCCTCACGTAGGTCTTCGTATCTGAAGTAGCCCGCGATTCTAGCGGAGCAGTTTGGGTACCGGCGCGGCTTGGGTGCTCATCGTGTGACCACGGAAATGCCGGCTCGGGAATGCGGGTTGACTGAGCCCGGGTCCGCGGCGTCCCACGGCACCGGTGAGCAATACTTGCGGCGTGATGGATGAAAGTCACATTCGCAGGTCCGTGTCACGGACCATCGTCGTACCGTTCTGGAGAAAAGCGTCATGGGATTTAACTCGGAGTTCAAAGAGTTCGCAATGAAGGGCAGCGTCGTTGATCTCGCCGTGGGCGTGATCATCGGCGGAGCGTTTGGCAAGATCGTCGACTCGCTGGTGTCCGACATCATCATGCCGGTGGTCGGCAAGCTGGTGGGCGGGCTCGACTTTGCGAATTACTTCATTCCACTCGCAGGCCAAAACGTGACGACGTTGGTCGAGGCCAAGAAGTTGGGGGCCGTGCTGGCCTACGGCAGCTTCCTGACGGTGGCCATCAACTTCGTCATCCTCGCGGTGATCATTTTCATGATGGTCAAGGCGGTCAACCGGGTGAAGAACGCGGCCCCTGTTGCCCCGCAGGCCTCGCCAGAACCGGTCGCGCCAGCCGAAGACATCGTGCTGCTGCGGGAAATCCGCGACGCCCTGAAGCGCTGAGTTGCCCCACCTGGGCGGATGCGGCCTTTCCTGAGATGAACACCACCAGCGCCCGGCTCCCCGTTGAGCTGGAGTGCGCGTTGGGCCTGGTCAATGCCACTGCCGGCGCGGCGGCGCAGCGCGTGTGCCAAGCCCTGGCGGCCCAGTCCCAGTCGGCGTCGAAAGCGCTGGACCGGAACATCATGTTCGCGGCCCAGTTGGCGTTGCATCGTCAGATGGGGACCTTTCAGTCCAGGTTCGGCGAGCGACTGCTCGCTCGACTGAGCGAAGCACTGGCGCCGCGCGACGACACCCGGCGCCCCGTCACCACCGATTGGGCATCGCTGAGCCTGCTTGACGACAGCGTCGTCGAAGAGCAGATGGCTTCAGACCGCTTCGGCCAGCAAATCGGCCAAGCCTGCGAAAGCGAACTGCGTGAACTCGCCGGCTATCTGGCACGCCTCACCGGGCTTGGCAACGACGGGAAGGATCGCAATCCGCTGCGCCCGGCGGTCATTGGCGAGGCAGCGTTCAGCGCGATTGAAGCCGTCACCGAAGATGCCGAGGAGCGTCGCGTGCTGGCCCGCGAATTCAGTAACGCGATGGCGCAAGACATGGCGGCGTGTTACTCCGCCATCGTCGCCGACATGAAGTCGCGCGGGCTCGCTCCGCTGGCGCGCAGCAGCGTAGGGGCGGGCAAGCAGCGCACGGCGGGTCACTCGGGTCACGGGGATCTGCGCAGCGACTCGACAGACGCAGACTTGCCGCCATCCAGGCGCAATGCGCTGATGTCGCGTCCGGCGCATGAACGTGATGACCCGGTTGGCAGATCAAACTCTGCCGGGACGGGCGCTCGCAGAGCGGTTGCCGATGCCGACGCGGTCTCGGCCGACGGCCAGTTGATGACCCTGCTTCGGCGACTGAACCAGTTGGCCAGCCACCCCGCCGATGTCGGCAACGCAGCGTCCTGGCGCGGCGTCGCCTCGGGGCCGCATGACGCAGCCGACATCCCGCTCGGCGACGAAGACTCATTGCGCCCGCCAGCCGACGATGCCGCAGCCGGGTTGATGGCGGTCAACTTGATTCGGGCGCACCGCGCAGAGCTCATGCAAGCGTCGCCGGGCAAGCTCGATCACATGGTGATCGATGTGGTGGGCAGCCTGTTCGATCAGATCCTGTCGGACACACGGGTGCCACCGCAAATGGCCCGGCAGATCGCACGCCTTCAGTTACCCGTGCTGCGTGTCGCGCTGGTCGATGCCAGCTTCTTTTCGTCGCGGCGACACCCGGTGCGCCGTCTCATCAACCGGATCGCATCGCTGAGTTGCGCGTTCGACGATTTCGAAGACGGTCCCGGCAAGGAATTTGTCGAGCGCGTGCGCTCGCTGGTGCAAGACATCATCGACGGCGACTTCGACCAAGTCGATCTGTACGCTTCCAAGCTCGATGAGCTCGAGGGGTTCAGCGCGAACCAGGCGACGTCGAGCGACCAGCACGCAAGCACGATCGCCGTGCTGCAAACGAAGGAGTCCGATCTGCGCGTGCAGCAGCGCTACCTGACCCATCTGCGCGGCGCGCTGTCCGGCGTTGCGATACCCGAGTTCCTGCGCGATTTCATTTGTCAGGTCTGGAGCCAGACCCTGGTGCAGGCGAACCGGCAACACGGGCCGCAAGGCGAGGCGACGCAGCGTTTGCAGCACGTCGCCCGGGACCTGGTGATGAGTGTGCAGCCCAAGGGTTCATTGGCCATGCGCAAGCGGTTCCTGATGCAGTTGCCCGCGCTGATGCGTGGTCTCAACGAAGGCATGCAGTCGATCGGCTGGCCCGAGCGCGCGCAAAAGGATTTCCTCGCGCAGTTGCTGCCGCTGCATGCCGAGTCGCTCAAGGCGCCCGCCATGACCGAGCTCGACTACAACCTGCTGGCCAAGCAGTTGGAGTCCATCTTCAACAGCGGCATCCCGACGCACACCGAGCACGCCCATTTCGATGTCCCCCTGCCGCCTGCCGACGTCGAACAGCGCTTTTCACCGGAAGAGGCCAAGCAGGTCGGACTGCTTGAAGATCAGGCCGTCGACTGGTCTGCCCATGTCGACATCGATCTGAGCGAAGGGTCTGTGCCCGCCACACTGGAGCCCTTGAATCTGGGGGTCGACATCGACCTCGATCTGGTCGCCGCTGACCCCGCAGAGCCTTCGAGCGGCGCGAGCCTCATCGACCACCTGCACATCGGGTTCGCGTACCAGATGCTGCTCCAGGAGCAGTGGCAGAAAGTGCGTCTCACCTATGTCAGCCCGGGGCGCAGCTTCTTCGTCTTCACACACGGGCGCAACCTGCAGGAAACGGTGTCGCTCACCGCACGCATGCTGCTGCGCATGTGCGAAGCGCAGCGGTTGCGCGCGGTCGAAAGCAGCTACCTGCTGGAGCGCGCCACCTCGAGGACACGCCAGCAACTCGCCGAGCTGGTCACCACGACGCACTGAGCCGCGTCGTGTTCAGCCTTCGACGACTTGAGCCAGCCTCCGGGCCATCGCCAGAGCAGCCGCCATCGAAGACGGATCGGCGAGACCGGTTCCCGCCTTGTCGAACGCCGTGCCGTGATCCGGGCTGGTGCGCACGAAGGGCAAACCCAGCGTCACGTTGACGCCATGCTCGACGCCGAGGTACTTGACCGGAATCAGCCCGTGGTCGTGCGTCATGGCGATCACGATGTCGAATTCATCCGGATGACCTGGCGCATGTCGGGCGCGCATGAACACCGTGTCAGGCGCGTAGGGACCGCTCGCGTCGATGCCTTCGGCACGCGCCGCAGCGACCGCCGGCGCAATGATGCGCAGCTCCTCATCGCCAAACAGACCGCCTTCGCCGGCATGCGGATTCAGCCCGGCCACGGCGATGCGCGGCGCCGTCATGCCCCAGCCGGCCGCAGCGCGACGAGCGATGCGCAGCGTTTCGAGCACCGCGTCGAACGTCAC
This sequence comes from Burkholderiales bacterium, assembly GCA_947451035.1. Taxonomy (GTDB): domain Bacteria; phylum Pseudomonadota; class Gammaproteobacteria; order Burkholderiales; family Burkholderiaceae_C; genus PBB1. The sequence goes on along the minus strand of CANFXR010000001.1, from coordinate 25,429 downwards.
CGCATCAATGGCCTGCCGCAGCGACTGATGGATCGTCACCAGCACGACGCGCAACTCGTCATTGGCCAGCATCATGCGAACCGGCGGCGCTGACTGTCCCGGTGACGCAGCCAGCGCCTGCAGCATTTCGGTGTGCCCGGGATAGCCCACGCCAGCCGCGGCCAGGGCCTCCTTGTGGATCGGTGCCGTGACGATGGCAGCCACCTGGCTGCGCAGCGCCAGGCTCACGGCCTGCTCGATGCAACGTGCCGCCGCCGCCCCCGCTCGCGCGTCGATTCGACCCACGGGCAAAGTCGCCAGACCGTCGGGCAACGCCTCGGCCTGCAGCACCGCGATGCAGTGGTTCGGCACGTCAAACGCCGACTGCGGCGCATCGATGCGTGCCACGGCCAGCATCCCGCCGGTGCAAGCAGCAGCGCGGCGCATCACGTCGACATCACCCACCACGAAGCAGCCGTGGGTCAACGCGTCGCGGTACAGGCGCGCGATGATCTCGGGCCCGATGCCGCACGCGTCGCCCATGGTGATCGCAATGGGCGACGTGCGCGATGTGAACGGACGGGTCATGGGCTGGGCGCGGCGTCTCACGCCGGGTTGTCGATTTCGATGTATCGGTGCTCAATGCCGAACTGCCCGGCCAGATGCTCGCCGAGCGCCTGCACGCCATAGCGTTCGCTCGCATGGTGACCGCAGGCGATGAACGCCACGCCCGTCTCGCGCGCCAGATGCACCTGGGGCTCGGACATCTCGCCGGTCACGAACACGTCGGCCCCTGCCGCAATGGCGGCTTCGAAATACGACTGCGCGCCGCCCGTGCACCAAGCGATGCGGCGCAGCGGCCTGGCGTCACCCCCGATGATCGAGGGCGTGCGGCCCGACATCCGCGCCAGACGTTCGAGCAGATCCCGGGTCGTCAGGGGTGCTTCAGGCGTGCCGATGAAGCCGAGCGACTGTTCGCCAAACCGCGCATCGGCGCTCACGCCCATGCGCAAACCCAGTTGCGCGTTGTTGCCGAATTGCGGGTGCGCATCGAGCGGCAGGTGGTACGCCAACAGGTTGATGTCGTGCGCGAGCAAGCGCTGCACACGCTGCTTGAGCCAGCCGGTGATGCAGCCGTCGTGACCACGCCAGAACAGCCCGTGATGCACCAGCACCGCATCGGCCTCGGCCTCGATCGCCGCGTCGATCAAAGCCAGGCTGGCGGTGACTCCGGACACGAGGCGGCGCACCTGCGGCCGGCCCTCGATCTGCAAACCGTTCGGCCCATAATCCTTGAAGCCCGTGCTTTGCAGCAGGGCTGACAGATACACATCGACGTCCGATCGTTGGGCCACAGACTCAACCTCATGCGAAAAACCTGGCTCATTTTCTCCCAGGCCGTCACGGTCGCTCTGGCCATCGTTTTCGTGATCGCCACGCTCAAGCCCGACTGGCTGCAAAACCGTCCGGGTTCACCGGTGCCGGGGTTGCTGCCGATGGTCGAAACGACCGCGACCACGACTACAGCCGGCGCGACCACGCCCACCGGCTACAGCGCCGCAGCCAAGCGGGCGACGCCCGCGGTGGTGAGCATCACCACCCGCAAGGCCCCGGCGCGCAACCCGCATGAGGGCGATCCGTGGTTCGACTTCTTCTTTGGCGATCGCGAGCGGCAGGCGCAGGTCGGGCTGGGCTCGGGCGTCATCGTGTCCAGCGAAGGCTACCTGCTGACCAACAACCATGTCGTCGAGGGTGCCAGCGACATCGATGTGCAACTCACCGACGGGCGCAGCGCTCCAGCCAAGGTGGTTGGCACTGACCCCGACAGCGATGTGGCGGTTCTCAAGATCGAACTCGACCGACTGCCGGTGATGGCGTTCGGCAACACCGACAGCCTGCAAGTGGGCGACGTGGTGCTGGCCATCGGCAATCCGTTTGGTGTCGGTCAGACAGTGACCGCCGGCATCGTGAGCGCCCTCGGTCGCGACCACCTGGGCATCAACACCTTCGAGAACTTCATCCAGACCGACGCGGCGATCAACCCGGGCAACTCGGGCGGCGCGCTGGTCGACACCAACGGCAATCTGATGGGCATCAACACCGCCATCTATTCGCGCTCCGGTGGCAGCATGGGCATCGGTTTCGCCATTCCGGCCAACACTGCACAACACGTCATGGAAGGCCTGGTGCGCGATGGGCAGGTCACCCGCGGCTGGATCGGCATCGAGCCGCGCGACCTCACCCCCGAAATCGCGCAGACCTTCAATCTGCCCGTCAGCCAGGGTGTGCTGATCACCGGCGTGCTGCAAGACGGGCCGGCCGGCGAGTCCGGCATGCTGCCGGGCGACGTGGTGCTGGAAGTCGCAGGCAAGCGGGTGCGCAACACGGCGCAGTTGCTCAATGCTGTGGCGGCGCTCAAGCCACAGACGCAGGCTTCGTTTCTGATTCAGCGCGGCAAGGCGTCGCTGACGCTTAAGGTCACCGCGGTGCAAAGGCCCAAGGGGCTCGCCACAGCAAGGCGCTGAGCGAGGTATCCGTCGGCGCGGCGCCGGTTCTCATCCCGGCCGCCAAACCGATCCACCTGCCGCTCAGACTGGCGGCTTTTCTTCCGCCGGTGGCTGGGTGTGCTTGATGAAGATGCGCGCCGCCCAGATCCCCAACTCGTAGAGCAGGCACATCGGAATGGCCAACGCCAGCTGCGACACGATGTCGGGCGGCGTGAGCACCGCCGCGATGATGAACGCGAGCACCACGAAGTAGCTGCGGAATTCCTTGAGCTTTTCGATGCTCACCAACCCCATGCGTGCCAGCACCACCACCACGATGGGCACTTCGAATGCGGCGCCAAACGCGATGAACATCGTCAGCACAAAGCTCAGGTAGGCCTCGATGTCAGGCGCGGCCGTGATGCTCTTGGGTGCGAAGCTCTGGATGAACTTGAAGACCTGCCCGAACACGAAGTAATAGCAAAACGCCACCCCCGCCAGAAACAGCAGGGTGCTCGAGATGACGAGCGGCAGCACCAGCTTTTTCTCGTGCGCGTAGAGGCCGGGCGCCACAAAGGCCCACACCTGGTACAGCACCACGGGCAGCGCCACCAGAAACGCGGCCATCAGCGTGATCTTCAGCGGCACCACGAAAGGCGAGATCACGTTGGTGGCGATCAGCGTCGCGCCCTTGGGCAGGTTGGCCACCAGCGGCGCGGCCAGCAGGTCATAGAGCCCGCCAGGGCCCGGCCACAGGCACAGCACGCCAAACACCACACCCACGGCAATCGCAGCGCGGACCAGACGGTCGCGCAACTCGATCAGGTGCGCGACAAAGGGCTGCTCGGTGCCGCTGAGTTCGTCAGGGCCGGGACTGTTGGCAGCCATCAATCAGACCGACGAGGGCGGTGGCCGGAAGCGCGCGACGCGCGCTGCACCGGACTGCGCCTTGCCACGGATACCGTGGCGCTGCTTGTACCACTGGGGCATGGCCGATCGCTTGAGCCGCCACTGCTTCTTCGGGTTGCGGTACGGCGGCACCGGTCTGAGCAAAGTGTCGTAGCGGTTGAATTCATTGATCTCGGTGTGCCCATCGCCGGCAGTCGGGTTCCAGCTTTCGTTCAGTTCGGCGCCGGTCTGGTGGATGTTTTTCGCCACCGTCTGCTCGACATCGCGGGCCGCTTCCTCAAGATGACCCTTCATCTTTTTGAGCTCTTCGAGATCGATCGAACGGCTGACCTCGGCCTTGACGTCCGACACGTAGCGCTGCGCCTTGCCCAGCAGGTGACCCACCGTGCGGGCCACCCGGGGCAGCCGCTCGGGACCGATGACGACCAGCGCCACCGCCCCGATCAGCGCAAGCTTGTCGAAACCGAAATCAATCACGACTTGGTTTTGGCTTCCACGTCAACGGTGTTGGCATCGGTCGATTTCTCGGCCGTGACCTGCTGCGTCGGGGCAGCTGCGTCGGCAGACGCGCTGCCGTCTTTCATGCCGTCCTTGAAGCCCTTGACGGCGCCGCCGAGGTCCGATCCGATGTTCTTGAGCTTCTTGGTGCCGAAGACCAGCACCACGATCACCAAGACGATGAGCCAATGCCAGATGCTGAATGTTCCCATGCTTTAACTCCCTGTAGAGGACCGCGGATTCTAGGTCAGCCCTGCCTCCACGGGCGGGCGCCGCCGATGAGATGGATGTGCAGGTGATAGACCTCCTGCCCGCCGTCGCGGCCCGTGTTGATGATGGTGCGAAAACCGTTGGTCACACCCGCCTCGCGCGCCAGCACGGGCACCATCGCCATCATCTTGCCCAGCAACGTGGCGTGCTCAGGCAACACGTCGGCATGCGTGGCAATGTGCTGCTTCGGAATGAGCAGCAGATGCACGGGCGCCCACGGGTGGATGTCGTGAAACACCAGGATGTCGTCGTCCTCAAAGACCTTGCGGCTCGGGATCTGGCCTGCAACGATCTTGCAGAAAAGGCAGTTCGGATCGTGTGTCATCAAAGCACCCGTGATTCAGAGGTCGAGGCAAACAAGGTCAAGGCAGCGGCATGGGCTGGTCGCGGTTCAGGTTCATCCAGCCGCGCACCACGCGGTAGAGGAACCAGATCGACACCAGCCCCCAGGCGATCCAGCCCGGAGCGAGCAACAGCAGCCACAGCGGAGACGTCAGCACGTACAGGCCCGCGGCCCACAGCACCGTGCGTATGCGCCAGCGAAAGTGCGATTCCTGCCAGGTGCCTTCGGCATCGGAGCGTTTCACCAGGTCGAGCACGAACGCCACGACGAGCAGCGCCACGCTCGCCTGCACGCCTGGCAGCACCGCGGCCACGGCCACCACGGTGTGCAGCGCGTAGCTGATGTGGCCGAGTGTCTTGAGCGACTCGTCCGGCTCGCGCAGGTCAGCGGCAGCGTTCATGTGCCGCTGGACTCGCGGTCCTTGAGCTTGCGCGCGGCGAATTCCTCGAGGCCCGAGAGCCCTTCGCGGCGCTGCAACTCGGCCAGCACATCGGCCGGCTTCAGGCCGAAAGCGCTGAGTGCCAGCATCGAGTGAAACCACAGATCGGCCACTTCGTAGACCAGCTTTTGCGGGTCGCCGTCCTTGGCCGCCATCACGGTTTCGGTGGCCTCTTCGCCGATCTTCTTCAAGATGGCGTCGGTGCCCTTGTGGAACAGACGCGCCACGTAGCTCTTGTCCGGGTCGCCAGCCTTGCGTGCTTCGATGACCTCGGCCAGACGGGCGAGCACGTCTTGCGACAGCGGCGAGGGTTGTTCAGTCGGGTTCATCGGTAGATGTGCTCCGGGTCCTTGAGCACCGGGTCCACCGCGTGCCAGCCACCGTCCTGGTGGCGCTGAAAGAAGCATGAGTGGCGGCCGGTGTGGCAGGCGATGCCGGGCTCGTGTCCGAGTTGTTCGACCTTCAGCAGCACCACATCGTTGTCGCAATCGATGCGCATCTCGTGGACCTTCTGGATGTGTCCGGACTCCTCGCCCTTGTGCCACAGACGCCCGCGCGATCGACTCCAGTAGACCGCCTCACCGAGCTCGGCCGTGCGCTGCAGCGCCTCGCGGTTCATGAAGGCAAACATCAGCACATCGTTGCTGCCGAGCTCCTGCGCAATCACCGGCACCAGGCCCTGCGCGTCCCACTTCACATCGTCAATCCAGGTCATCGGGTCAGTGTAGCAACGGGGCAGCACAGCGCTTGCGAGCGATCAATCGGCGTGCGTGGGCCCCACGTGCTGGCGCTCCTCGGCAAACCAGCGCAGCACCGGGATCGTGCCGGGCAGCACCGGGCGCACCGTCACCGGCAACTGCTGCCAGGCCATGGCCTGGCCCTCGCGCATCTCGAATTCGCCTGCCCACTCGTAGACCTTGCAAAAGTGCAGCCGCACCAGCGCGTGCGGATAGTCGACGATCTCGACCTGCCAGGGATGGGCCTCGCCGATGTCGATGCCGAGTTCCTCGTTCAGCTCACGACGCAGCGCCTGCGCCACGGTCTCGCCCGATTCGAGCTTGCCGCCCGGAAACTCCCAGTGATCGGCGTAGACCTTGCCGGTGGGCCGCGAGGTCATCAGGAATCGGCCCTCGCCATCGATGAGCACGCCCACCGCCACATCGATCGGCGTGCGCGGCCCGGTGCTCAAGCCGCGTGCCTGCCGCTGTAGTCCTTGGCGAACTGGAACGCCACACGCCCCGAGCGCGAGCCGCGCTCGAGCGCCCAGACCAGGCTTTCCTGACGCGCCGCGGCAATCGCCGCCTCGCTGATGCCATAGCCGTGCAGCCACTGCGCCACGATGGCCAGGTACTCGTCCTGCGTGAACGGATAGAAGCTCACCCACAGGCCGAAGCGTTCGCTCAGCGAGATCTTTTCCTCGACCACTTCGCCGGGATGCACCTCGCCGTCTTCCTTGTGCTGGTAGGTCAGGTTCTCGGCCATGTACTCGGGCAGCAGGTGGCGACGGTTGCTGGTGGCGTAGATCAGCACGTTGTCACTCGACTGCGACACCGAGCCATCGAGCACCGACTTCAGCGCCTTGTAGCCGGGCTCGCCCTCGTCAAAGCTCAGGTCGTCGCAGTACACCACGAAGCGCTCGGGCCGCTCGGCCACCAGATCGACCAGATCGGCCAGGTCGACCAGATCGGCCTTGTCGACTTCGATCAGGCGCAGGCCCTGAGCCGCGAATTCATTGAGGCACGCCTTGATGAGCGAGCTCTTGCCGGTGCCCCGTGCGCCGGTCAGCAGCACGTTGTTGGCCGGGCGACCCGCCACGAACTGCTCGGTGTTGCGCAGCAAGCGCTCCTTTTGCGCATCGACCTCGACCAGATCGGTCAGCCGGATCGGTGCGCGGTGGCGCACCGGTTCCAGCGCGGCAGCCCCGTTGCGCCGGCGATAGCGAAACGCCGTCGAGGCATTCCAGTCGGGCGCCACAAGGGGGTGCGGCAACACGGCTTCCAGGCGCGACAACAGCGCCTCGGCGCGCGCCACGAGATGCAGCAAGGGGTCAGGGAGGGTCGACATGCAGGTGGGGCGCAACAGCGCGATGCTCGGGTGGCCGGCAGTGTAGCGAGGGGGATGCAGCGCGGCGCACCCGGCGCCGCGACGCTCACAGGGCGATCAGGCGCAGCGCGGACTCGAGCTGCTCGGTGGGCTGGCGCTTGAAGCCCGAGCGCGCGTAGCGCTGCAAGCGGCCGACCGCGAACGAGGTCAGCAGCGAGGCCTGCACCTGCGCGTCGGCCGACGCGCTGAGCGAACCCGCCGCATCGCCGCCTTGCCGCAGGCCGAGGCGCAACTGCGACTCGATGCGGTCGAAGAACTGCACCATGCGCGCGCCGAGCCGGTCGTGCTCGAACACCAGCGCATCGCCCACCATCACGCGCACCATGCCCGGGTTCTTCTCGGCGAACTGCAGCAGCGCACTGACCATGCGGCGGGCTTGCTGCGCACCGGCGGGTTCACGTTCGGCGATCTGGTTGACCAGCGTGAAGACACTGGTTTCGATGAAGTCGAGCAGCCCCTCGAACATCTGCGCCTTGCTGGCGAAGTGACGGTACAGCGCGGCTTCGCTCACACCCAGACGGGCCGCGAGCGCTGAGGTGGTGATCCGCTCGGCACCCGGCTGCTCGAGCATGGCCGCCAGCGTTTGCAGGATCTGCACGCGCCGCTCACCTGGCTTGGGACGCTTGCGCGCATCGCTGGTGGAGGTGGATTCAGATGCGGGGACTGGCGGGTTGAGAGCGCCGTCAGGCACGGCGTCGTCGGGGCGGTTGGTCATCGCGTGGGCACCACTGAAATCGACTCAAAAGTCACCGCCGATGGGACGTCGGAGGGCGCTCACAGCGCCAACAAACGCTGCAGTGATTTGATTCTGGCACACACATACGCGGGCCTTTTGCTGGGCCGAACGCCCGCCTCGGCCGGCCAGTAACGCTGCATCCACACCGTGTGCATGCCCACGCTGCGCGCGGACTTCTGGTGCTCGAGCGTGTCTTCGACCAGCGTGCAGCGGTGCGGCGGCACCTTCAAGCGCGCGGCCATGTGGCGAAACATGCGCGCATCGGGCTTGGGCCGGTGGTGGCCGAACATGCGCATGTCCTCGACGCTGATCACGCCATCGAAGCAGTCCGCCAGGCGCAGCGTGTTGAGCACGCGCAGCGCGTAGTTGCGCGGAGCGTTGGTCAGGATGTACTTGCGCCCGCCAAGCCGGCGCAGCACGGCGCGGTCGTGAGCGCTGGTGCGCAGGCGCGACTCCAGCCCCGGCAACTGGTGCGTGGTCTCGAGGAAGTGCGAGGCCTTCACGCCGTGATGGCGCACCAGCCCCAGCATCGTCGCGCCGTAGTGCAGCCAGTAGTGCTGGCGCAGCGAGCCGGCCTCCTCATGCGACACGCCAAGGTGGTCGACGATGTACTGCGTCATCGCCACGTTGGTCGGCGCGAACGACGCCGCGCTGGCGTCGTGCAGGGTGTTGTCGAGGTCGAACAGCCAGACCCGACGCCCGGGCGGCTTCAATGCGAGCGGATCATCGTGCCGTAGGCCTGCTCGGTCAGCACCTCGAGCAGCATCGCGTGCGGCACGCGCCCGTCGATGATGTGCACCGTGTTGACGCCGTTCTTGGCCGCATCGAGCGCGCTGGCGATCTTGGGCAGCATACCGCCGCTGATGGTGCCGTCGGCGAACAGCTCGTCGATCTCGCGCGCGGTCAGGTTGGTCAGCAACTGTCCGTTCTTGTCGAGCACGCCGGGGATGTTGGTGAGCATCATCAGCTTTTCGGCCTTGAGCACCTCGGCGAGCTTGCCGGCCACCACGTCGGCGTTGATGTTGTAGTTCTCGTTGTTGGCACCGAAGCCCAGCGGCGAGATGACGGGAATGAACTGGTCGTCCTGCAGCGCCTTGACCACGCTCGGGTCGATCGACTCGATCTCGCCGACCTGCCCCACGTCGTATTCCTTGGTGGGGTCGTTGAGGTCGTGCATGCGCAGCTTGCGCGCGCGGATCAGGCCACCGTCGCGCCCGGTCAGGCCCACGGCCTTGCCGCCGGCCACGTTGATCAGGCCGACGATGTCTTGCTGCACCTGGCCGGCGAGCACCCATTCGACCACTTCCATCGTCTCGTCGTCGGTCACCCGCATGCCCTGGATGAAGGTGCCCTTCTTGCCGATCTTGGCCAGCGCGTCCTCGATCTGCGGGCCGCCGCCGTGCACCACCACCGGGTTCATGCCCACCAGCTTGAGCAGCACCACGTCCTCGGCAAAGTCCTGCTGCAGCGCGGGGTCGGTCATCGCGTTGCCGCCGTACTTGATCACGATGGTCTTGCCGTGGAACTTGCGGATATAGGGCAGCGCCTGCGCCAGGATTTCGGCCTTGTCGCGTGGCGACACATGGGTCAGATCGACCGTCGACTCGGTGGGATCGTTGACGGGGGGCGGCTCAGGATTCATCGGTTCGGCTTTCGTTGCTCTCGGAAAAATTGTAGGCGCCGGACTGTCTGCGCTGAGCGCGAGGCTCAGTAGGTGCGTCCGCCCTTGAACTGCGCGTGCGAGCGACGTGCCAGCGTCGCGCCTTTGGCCATGGCGGCAAACGAGGCGCCCGCGTGGGCGTGGCAGATCGCCAGGCCCAGCGCGTCGGCCGCATCCTTGCCGGGCAAGCCGGGCAGCGCCAGCAGCCGCATCACCATCTCTTGCACCTGCTCCTTGCGGGCGTGGCCGTGGCCCACGGTGGCTTTTTTCATCTGCAGCGCGGTGTACTCGGAAACCTCCAGCCCGGCGCTGACCAGCGCGGTGATGGCCGCACCGCGCGCCTGACCCAGCAGCAGGGTCGACTGCGGGTTGACGTTGACGAAGACGATCTCGACCGCCGCACAGTCTGGCGCATAGCGTGCGCTCACCTCGCGCACGCCGTCGAAGATGATCTTCAGGCGCGCCGGCAGCTGCCCGATGTCGACCGTGTCGGTCTTGATGGTGCCGCTGGCCACATAGGCCAGGCGGGCACCCTCGGACTCGATGACGCCAAAGCCGGTGGTTCGCAGGCCGGGGTCGATGCCCAGGATGCGCATGGGTCGGTGACGAGGCGCCGGCTCAATGCCGGAAATGCCTCACCCCGGTGAGCACCATGGCAATGCCGCGCTCGTCGGCCGCGGCGATCACCTCGCCGTCGCGCACCGAGCCGCCGGGGTGAATGACCGAAGTCGCCCCCGCGTCGCACACCACATCAAGGCCGTCACGGAACGGGAAGAACGCATCGCTGGCCACCGCCGAGCCGGCCAGCGTCAGTCCGGCGTTGGCGGCCTTGATGCTGGCAATGCGGGCCGAATCAATGCGGCTCATCTGCCCGGCCCCGACGCCCAGCGTCATGGCACCGCCGCAAAACACGATGGCGTTGCTCTTGACGTACTTGGCGACCTTCCACGCGAACAGCAGATCGACCCATTGCGCTTCGGTCGGCTGCAAGCGGGTGACCACCTTGAGCTCGCTGCGCAGCACCTCGTGGTCATCGGCGCCCTGGATCAGCAGCCCGGAGCCCACGCGCTTGATGTCTTGCAGGTTGCGCCCACGCGACCAGGCGGTGGCACCGGCGCGGTCCACACCGGCCAGCGGGATGCGCAGCACGCGCGTGGCCGTCTTGGCCGCCAGCACGGCCAGCGCCTCGGCGGTGTACGACGGGGCGATCAGCACTTCGAGGAATTGAGCCGCCACGCGCCGGGCGGCTTCGGCATCGACCTCGACGTTGAAGGCAATGATCCCGCCGAAGGCCGAGGTCGGGTCGGTCTTGAAGGCCTGCGCGTAGGCCTCGGCGGCGCTGGCCGCGAGCGCCACGCCGCACGGGTTGGCGTGCTTGACGATCACGCAGGCCGCGGCCGCGTCGTCCGGGCCGAACGACTTGACGCATTCCCAGGCGGCATCGGCATCGGCGATGTTGTTGTACGACAGCTCCTTGCCCTGCAGCTGCACGGCAGTGACCAGCGAGCCGGGCGCCGGATTCAAGTCGCGGTAGAAAGCGGCGCTCTGGTGCGGGTTCTCGCCGTAGCGCAGGTCTTGCAACTTGACGAAGCGCTGGTTGCTTTGCGCCGGGTACGCGCTGCGCGTGGGCTCGCCTTCGACGGCCAGCGTCAGCGACGACAGGTGATCGCTGATCGCCGCGTCGTAGTTCGAGATGCGGTTGAAGGCCGCCACCGCCAGCGTAAAGCGCGTGCAGCGCTGCACCGAGCCATGGGCTTGCAACTCGGCCAGCACGCCGGCGTATTGCGCCGCGTCGGTCAGCACCGCCACATGCTCCCAGTTCTTGGCCGCCGAACGCACCATGGCCGGGCCGCCGATGTCGATGTTCTCGATCGCGTCTTCGAGCGTGCAGCCGGCCTTGGCCACCGTGGCCTCGAACGGATACAGGTTGACCACCAGCAAGTCGATGGTGTCGATGCCGTGCTCGGTGAGCGCGGCGCGGTGCTCGGGCAGGTCACGGCGCGCGAGCAAGCCGCCGTGGATCTTCGGGTGCAGCGTCTTCACGCGGCCGTCGAGCATCTCGGGGAACCCGGTGTGGTCGGCCACCTCGGTGACCGCCAGGCCGCCATCGGCGAGCAGCTTGGCGGTGCCGCCGGTCGACAGCAGCTTGAAGCCCAGCGCGGCCAGCCCGCGGGCGAATTCAAGGACACCGGTCTTGTCGGATACGGAGAGGAGCGCGTGCATGGAAGATCCTGAAAAGTGATCGGGGAAAGCGTTCAAAGAAGACACCAGACGAAGGCAGCGCCGCCGCCTTCACCTGACGCCGGTTCAGTCGAGCAGTTTGTGCTCGAGGAGTTTGCGGCGCAGCGTGTTGCGGTTGATGCCCAGCCACTCGGCGGCGCGGCTCTGGTTCTGGTCGGCGTGCTTCATGACGACATCGAGCAGCGGGCGCTCGACCACCTTGAGGATCATGTCGTACATCGCCGCCGGCTCGATGCCGTCCAGGTCGGTGAAGTAGTCCTCCAAGCGGTCCCGTACGCAGTCTTCTATTTGTCGCTTGGTGCTCATGCTGTCAATCGAATGGAAGCGTGGTTGGCGGCGGCGATGGGGGCATCGCAGGGCGTTGAAGCGATGGTGGCGGCCCGTTCCTGGGCTGACCCGGGGGCGATCGCCGGCCACAGCGGCTGGCGATCGGCCAGTTCGTCGAGGAAGTCGCCCACCGCCCGAATCTGTTCCTTGCAAGTCTCGAGCCGGTTCATCCCGGTGCGAAACGCTTCGCCGCCCGGCAGCGAGCGCACCGCCCAGCCGATGTGCTTGCGCGCGGTGCGCACGCCGGCACGCTCGCCGTACAGGCTGTAGTGGTCGAGCAAGTGCTCGAGCAGCCACTGCCGCGCCTGCGCCACCGGTGTGGGCAGCAGGTGCTCGCCGGTGGCCAGAAAGTGCGCGATCTCGCGGAAGATCCACGGCCGGCCCTGCGCCGCGCGGCCGATCATCAACGCGTCGGCACCGGTGTAGCGCAGCACCTCGCGGGCCTTTTCGGGGCTGTCGATGTCGCCATTGGCCACCACCGGGATGCGCAGCGCGGCCTTCACCGCGGCGATCGTGTCGTACTCGGCCAGGCCTTTGTAGCCTTGCTCGCGGGTGCGCCCGTGCACCGTGACCATCGCGATGCCGGCGCTCTCGGCCGCGCGCGCCAGCACCAGCGCATTGCGCTCGTCGTGGCACCAGCCGGTGCGCATCTTCAAGGTGACCGGCACACGGCGCGGCTCGCACACGGCGACCACCGCGCTGATGATGGCCAGCGCCAGCGGCTCGTTTTGCATCAGCGCCGAGCCGGCCCACACATTGCACACCTTCTTGGCCGGACAGCCCATGTTGATGTCGATGATCTGCGCGCCGCGATCGATGTTGTAGGCCGCGGCCTCGGCCATCATGAGCGGGTCGGTGCCGGCGATCTGCACCGCGATGGGCTCGACCTCGCCATCGTGATTGGCGCGACGGCTGGTCTTCAGGCTGGTCCACAACTCGCGGCGCGAAGTGACCATCTCGCTGACCGCGTAGCCCGCCCCCAGACGCTTGCACCACTGCCGGAACGGCCGGTCGGTGACCCCCGCCATCGGCGCGACAAACAGGTTGTTTGTCAGCGGGATGTGGCCGATGTTCATGGGATGGAGGGGCCGCATCTGCTTAAAAAGGAGGCAGAGTATAGCGTCGGGTTTCGCCCCAGCGGGACGCCTGAATGCATCCTGATAATCCCTGAGATGGAAGCTTGGATGCAGTCGTTGCTGGCGTGGTTGATGGTCACTCTGGCCCTGCCGGAAGTCGGTCTGAGCACCTTGTTCGTGGTGTCGTTCATCTCGGCCACGCTGCTGCCTCTGGGCTCCGAGCCGGCGGTGTTCGCGCTGGTCAAGCTCAACCCTCACCTGTTCTGGCCGGCCGTGCTGGTGGCCACCGCGGGCAACACGCTGGGCGGCATGCTGAGCTGGTGGATGGGGCTGGGCGCGGGCCATGCCGTGCGCAGGCTGCAGGCCCAGCGCGAGGCACATGCCGGCGGTGCGGCAGCCGCAACACCGGACCCCGCCAGCTCGCACCGCAAGGCGGCGCGCTGGCTGGAGCGCTACGGGCCCAAGGCCTGCCTGCTGTCGTGGCTGCCGATCGTGGGCGACCCGCTGTGCTCGGTGGCGGGATGGCTGAAGCTGCCGTTCTGGCCCTGCGTGGGCTACATGGCAATCGGCAAGTTCGCCCGCTACGTGACGATGACCGCGGCGCTGCTGTGGGTGTTTCCCGGCCTCGTCTCGACTTGACGCCAAAGGCCCCGCCAGCCGGCTGCAGCTGGGGCATGGACGACAATTCCTCGCCTATGTACGCCCTCTATGAAGAAGCAGGAAAGTTCCACGCCGGACGAGTGATGTCCGAAGCCGACAGTTCGATGCAGGTCGAACTCGATTCCGGCAAGCGCGTGAAGGTCAAGTCGACCAACGTGATGCTCAAGTTCGACAAGCCGCAACCGGCCGAACTGGTGGCCGAGGCCCAGACGCTGGCGCGCGAGATCGATCTCGACCTGGCCTGGGAATTCGCCCCCGAAGGCGAATTCAGCTTCGCCGATCTGGCCCGCGACTACTTCGACGCCAAGGCGGGCCTCGTGCAGCAGACCGCCTCGCTGTTTCGCCTGTTCGAGGCGCCGCACTACTTTCGCCGGCTCGGCAAGGGCAGCTTCAAGAAAGCGCCCGAAGAAACCGTGAAGGCCGCGCTGCTGGGCATCGAGCGCAAGAAGCAGCAAGTCGCGCAGATCGAAGCCTGGGCGGTCGAACTCACCGCCGGCGTGTGCCCGGCACCGGTGCGCGAGCAGCTCTACAAGATTCTTTTCAAGCCCGACAAGAACGGCCCCGAGTACAAGGCGGTGGTCGAAGCGGCCCGGCGCTCGCACAAGGCGCCGCTGGACTTGCTGACTGGCGCCGGCGCCATCGACTCGCCGTACCAGTTCCACTGGAAGCGCTTCTTGTTCGAGCACTTCCCCAAGGGCACGGGCTTTGCGCCGCTCGAAGCCCCTGCCATCAAGGAAGCGCTCGAACTGGCCCCGGTACGGGCGTTTTCGATCGACGATTCGCAAACCACCGAGATCGACGATGCGTTGTCGGTGCAGGGGCTGGGCAGCGGCACCGTGGTGTTTGGCGTGCACATCGCCGCACCGGCGCTGGCCATCTCGCCCGACAGTGCGGTCGACAAGCTGGCGCGCGATCGTTTTTCCACGGTCTACATGCCGGGCCACAAGCTGACCATGCTGCCCGACGACGTGGTGCAGGTCTACACGCTGATGGCCGGGCGTGAGTGCCCCGCCGTGTCGCTGTACGTGACGATGGACGAAGCCACGCTGGAAGTCACCGCCAGCGAAACCCGGCTCGACCGGGTGCCGATCGCCGCCAACCTGAGGCACGACCAGCTCGACGGCGTGATCACCGAAGCCACGCTGACCGGCGAGCAGCCGGCCGACTATGAATTCGCCCCCGAACTGGCATTCGCCTACCGGCTGGCGCGCCACCTGAAGGCCGGCCGCGAGGTGCTGCGCGGCAAGCCCGAAAACTTCAACCGGCCCGACTACAACTTCCGGCTGGAAGCCGCCGAAGGCACCGAGCCTGCAGATTCGCCGCGCGGCGACGAGCGCGTGCTCATCAGCACGCGTGCTCGCGGCTCATCGCTCGATCTGATCGTGGCCGAGGCCATGATCCTGGCCAACAGCACCTGGGGCGGCTGGATCGCCAACAACGGCGTGCCCGGCATCTACCGCAGCCAGGCCAGCATGGCGCCCGGCGTCAAGGTGCGCATGGGCACGCGGCCGGCGCCGCACGCCGGCATGGGCGTCGCGCAATACACCTGGGCCACCTCGCCGCTGCGGCGCTACGTCGATCTGGTCAACCAGTGGCAGATCATTGCCTGCGTGCGGCACGGGCGCACCGCCGCGCTGGCCGCGCCGTTCAAGCCCAAGGACACCGCACTGTTCGCGATCATCTCGGGCTTCGAGGCCGCCTACAGCGCCTACAACGGCTTTCAGTCGGCGATCGAGCGCTACTGGACGCTCAAGCACCTGGCGCAAGAAGGCATCGCCGAGCTTGACGCCGCGGTGATGAAGGATGGTCTGGTGCGCGCCGACACGCTGCCGCTGGTATTTCGCGCGATCGGCGCCGAGGCCTTGCCGCGCGGTGCCCGAGTGCGCGTGCGCCTCACCGGCACCGACCTGCTCACGCTGGACCTGCACGCCAGCGTGGTCGCCCGCATCGACGACCCCGCCACCGAGGCCGATGACGCGGTGGAGCCCGATGAGGCCGCCGATGACGGCGCCGATGCGGCCGGGCCGCTCACACTGGCCATCGACTTGCAGGACGCGACGGCCGAAGGCACCGCAGAGGCGGCGGTGGCGGCCCCTTGAACGTCCGACCTGTCACCTGAGCGCATGTTCGGCAAGTTGTCGCCGCTGGGGGTTGCGCTGATCTTTTCGGTGGCGGTGCATGCGGCGTTGCTGACGGTGCGCTTCGTCGATCCCGAGCGCTTCAACCGCATCTTCGAGGACACGCCGCTCGAGGTGATTCTGGTCAACTCGCGCTCGAGCACGCCGCCCGACCGCGCGCAGGCCGTCGCGCAAGTCGCGCTGGCTGGCGGCGGCGAAGCCGAAAGCGGACGGGCCACCTCGCCGCTGCTGGCATCGACTCGCACCGAGATCGGCGACGCCGAGGAAACCTCGCGCAAGCAGATCGAGCAACTGCAGCAAACGCAGCAGGAGTTGCTCACGCAGGTGCGTCGCGAGCTCGCACTGATGCCGGCGTTGGATGCCAGCCACGACGAGGGCTCGCCCGACGAGCGCGCCAAGGAAGACCACCGGCGCCAGTTGGTGCAGCTGCTCGCGCAGATCGAAAAACGCGTCAACGAGGAAAATGCCCGCCCCAAGAAGCGCTACATCAGCCCGGCCACCCGCGAGGCGGCCTACGCGCAGTACTACGACCGGTTGCGCCGCAAGATCGAGGAACGCGGCACCAGCCATTTCCCCGAGCAGGGCGGACAAAAGCTGTACGGCGAACTGACGATGAACGTGACGATCGACGCCGCGGGCCGCGTGATCGACACCGAGGTCGTGCGCCCGTCAAACTCGCCGGTGCTCGACCGGCAGGCGATCGCGATCGTTCGAGCCGCCGGGCCCTTCGGCGCGTTTTCGCACAGGATGCGCGCCGAGTTCGACCAGATGGTGGTCACCTCGCGCTTTCGCTTCACCCGCGAGGACGGCCTCGAAACCACGGTGCAAAGCCCCTCGCCCCCCTGAAAGACGTCTTGATGACTCCCATCGACCACTACGCCGTGGCGGGCCACCCGGTGGCGCACAGCCAGTCGCCGTTCATCCACGCCATGTTCGCGGCGGCCACCGGGCAGGCGCTGCGCTACGGACGCCTGCTGTGCCCGCTCGACGAAGGCGGCTTCGCGCAGGCGATCCGGGCCTACGCGACAGCGCCCGGTGGCAGCCTGGGCGAGTTTGCTTCCGACGCCGCACCGGCGCTGAGCGGTCCGGCCCGTGGCTGCAACGTCACGGTGCCGTTCAAATTCGAGGCGTTTGCGCTGGGCGCACGCGCCACCGAACGGGCCACGCTGGCGCAAGCCGCCAACCTGCTGCGCTTCGACGACGGCGGCTGGCTGGCCGACAACACCGACGGCGCCGGGCTGGTGCGCGACATCGAACACAACGCCGGCGTGCCGCTGGCGCTCGCGCGCGTGCTGCTGATCGGTGCCGGTGGCGCCGCCGCCGGAGCGCTGGGCGCACTGATCGCCGCCCGCCCGGCCGAACTGGTGCTGTGCAACCGCACGGCCGACAAGGCCGAGGCGCTGGCCGCGCGGCATGCCGGCTGGGCCGCGGCGCACGGCGTGAGATTGCGCGTGGCCGGCTTGCAGCAGCCAGGCCGCGGATTCGACGTGGTGGTCAACGCCAGCGCGAGCAGCCTGCATGGCGGCGGCGTGCCGGTGCCGGCCGATTCACTGCGCACCGGCACGCTGGCGCTCGACATGATGTACGGCGCCGCGGCGCAGCCCTTCGTCGACTGGGCCACGACCCACGGGGCACGCGGGCGCGACGGACTGGGCATGCTGGTCGAGCAGGCGGCCGAATCGTTTTTCGTCTGGCGCGGCGTGCGTCCCGACACCGCCCCGGTGCTCGCCGCGCTGCAACAGCGGCTGGCTGCCGCTGCGGGCAAGACGCCGTGAAAAAGAGCGCGCAGGCGTCGCTGCTGCGCTTCATCGCCCTCGTGGCGCTGGCGCTGGTCGCGCTGCAGCTGTACTTTGCGCTGCGCATTGCGCTGATGGCGGTGGTGGATCCGGCCTCGACGAGCTTCCAGCGGTCCGAGATCTGGCGCTTGCTGAGCGAGAAGCACACGCTGGGGTGGAGCCAGCACTGGGTGAACGACGCGCGCATCTCGCCCAACCTCAAACGCGCGGTCATTGCCTCCGAGGATTCCGGCTTCGCCGAACACAACGGCGTTGACTGGGACGCGCTCGAAAAGGCCTGGGAGCGCAACCAGAAGGCGCAAACCCGCGCCGAGGCGATCAACGCCCGCGACGAAACCAAGACCCCGCGCAAGGTCGAACCCAAGGTGATCGGCGGCTCGACCATCACCCAGCAGCTGGCTAAAAACCTGTTTCTGAGCAGCGAGCGGCATCTGCTGCGCAAGGCGCAGGAGTTCGTCCTCACCTTCATGCTCGAGGCCATGCTCGACAAGCGCCGCATCCTCGAGATCTACCTCAACAGCGTCGAGTGGGGCGAGGGCATCTTCGGCGCCGAGGCCGCCGCGCAGCACTACTTTCACACCAGTGCCGCGCAGCTCACGCCCATGGCCGCCGCGCGGCTGGCCGTGATGCTGCCCGCGCCCAAGCGGTTCGAAAAACGCCCCGATTCGCCCTACCTGCAGTCGCGAGCGGCCACGGTGTCGGCGCGCATGGGCTCGGTCGAGTTGCCTTGACGCACCGGCGCACCACCCAGCCATGTCTTCAGAACTGACCGCCGAGATCGCCGCCAGCGCCGCGCGCCTGGTGGTCGAAGAAGGCCTCGAGTACGGGCCCGCCAAGCGCCGTGCGGCGCGCGACCTGGGCAAGCGCAGCACGCGCGCGGCCGCATTGCCCGACAACACCGCCGTGGAAGACGAGGTGCGCGCCTATCTGGCGCTGTTTTGCGCCGACAGCCAACCGGGCGAACTGGCCGCCTTGCGCGAAGTGGCCGCCGCCTGGATGGGGCGACTCGCCCAATTTCGACCCCACCTCACCGGCGCGGTGTGGCGAGGCACCGCCACCCGGCTGTCGAGCGTGCACATCGAGCTGTATTGCGACGACCCGAAGTCCGCCGAGATGGGCATGCTCGACCGGGGCATCGACTTCGACATCGGCAGCCAGCCCGGCCCACGCAACCTGCCCGTGGATGTGCTGCGCGTGAGCAGCCCGAGCCGCGCGCTCGGCGAAGAAGTCACCGTGTTCCTCACGGTGCTCGATCACGACGACCTGCGCGGCGGGCTCAAGCCCGACGCCAGCGGGCGGACACAGCGCGGCGACTTGCCCGCGCTGCGACAGCGAATGGAGAACCCGACATGAATCGACGCATCTGGATCCTGGGTGGGGTGGCCGCCGCGGCGCTGGCGGGCGGCGCAGGTCTTGCCAGCCTGAACCGGGTGAGCGGCGGCGCTGACGACGCCCCCGGCCCTGAGTTCTGGGCCCAGCGCTTCGAGCAGCCCGGCGGCGGTGAACTGGCGTTCGCAAGCCTGCGCGGCGCGCCGTTGCTGCTGAACTTCTGGGCCACCTGGTGCCCGCCGTGCATCCGGGAAATGCCCCTGATCGACGAGTTTCATCGCCAGCAACAAGCGCGCGGCTGGCACGTGGTCGGGCTCGCGGTGGACAGCCCCACGCCGGTGCGCGAGTTCCTCGCGCGGCGCCCGGTGAGTTTTCCGATCGGCCTGGCCGGGCTGGACGGCAGCGAACTGGCCCGCACGCTGGGCAACCCGGAAGGTTCACTGCCGTTCACCGTGGTGCTGGGGCGCGATGGCCGCGTGATGGACCGCAAGCTGGGTGCGCTCAAACCCGCCGATCTGGCTCGCTGGGTGACCCAGGTGGGTGGCTGATCCCGGATCGCGTGTGCCCCCGGCCAAAATTCGACCGCACGCCCATTTGGTTTCAAAACACGCGAACGCACCTCAAACAGCGTAAAGTCCGCCCCCTGCAGACCAGCGACCCGGTGCCCGAGAGGCGTGCCGAATCATCTACATGCAAATCCTCGTGCTCCATGGACCCAACCTGAATCTGCTGGGAACCCGTGAACCCGGCGTCTATGGCAGCCGCACGCTTGAGCAGATCGACGCCGATCTGGTGCAAACAGCCGCCCAGGCCGGCTCGGTTGTTCACACGTTTCAAAGCAATCACGAAGGCGCGCTCATCGACCGTGTGCAGGCTGCGCGCACCGATGGCAGCCAGTTCATCATCATCAACCCCGCCGCCCTGACCCACACCAGCGTGGGTCTGCGCGATGCCCTTGCCGCGGTGAGCCTTCCGTTCATCGAGGTGCACCTGTCGAACATTCACCGGCGTGAGCCGTTTCGCCATCACTCCTATTTCTCCGATCTGGCGGTGGGCGTGATCTGTGGACTGGGCGCCGATGGCTACCGCCTGGCGCTCGATCACGCGATGCACCACGCCGGCCGCTGAACCGCCAACCGCTCCGTGCTGCGCAGCACCTGTGGGTCACCCCCACCGCGCAGAACGAACCCTCTGTCCCACGTCTGACCAGACACCCTGTTGGAGCTCTCGCATGGACTTACGCAAACTCAAGACGCTGATCGATCTGGTGTCGGAATCGAACATCTCGGAACTCGAAATCACCGAAGCCGAAGGCAAGGTGCGCATCGTCAAGGCCGACCCGCGCGCAGCCATGGTGAGCTACGCGCCGGCCCCGGCGATGGCGCTGCCCGTGGCGGCGGCTCAGCCCGCGGCACTCGCCGCGGCCGAAGCGCCTGTGGAAACCGGCCACGTGGTCAAGTCACCGATGGTGGGCACGTTCTACCGTGCCGCGAGCCCCGGCGGCAAGCCGCTCGCCGAGATCGGCACGGAGGTCAAGGAAGGCGAGGCCATCTGCATCATCGAAGCCATGAAGATCATGAACGAGATCGAAACCGACAAGTCCGGCAAGGTCACCCGTGTGCTGTGCGAGAACGGCCAGGCGGTGGAGTTCGGCCAGCCCCTGTTCATCGTCGAGTGAGCCGGGTTCGTTGATGTTCAAGAAAATACTCATAGCCAATCGTGGCGAAATCGCACTGCGCATCCAGCGCGCCTGCCGTGAACTCGGCATCAAGTCGGTGGTGGTCTATTCCGAAGCCGACCGCGAGGCCAAGTACGTCAAGCTCGCCGACGAGGCGGTGTGCATCGGACCGGCGGCGTCATCGCTGAGTTACCTCAACATGCCGGCGATCATCTCGACCGCCGAAGTCACTGACGCCGAGGCCATCCACCCCGGCTACGGCTTCCTGTCGGAAAACGCCGACTTCGCAGAGCGCGTCGAGCGCAGCGGCTTCACCTTCATCGGCCCGTCGCCCGAATGCATCCGCATGATGGGCGACAAGGTCTCGGCCAAGCAGGCCATGATCAGGTCGGGCGTGCCGTGCGTGCCGGGCAGCGAAGGCGCGCTCGGCGAAGACCCACGCGAAATCGTCAAGGCCGCGCGCGCCATCGGCTACCCGGTGATCATCAAGGCCTCCGGCGGCGGCGGCGGACGCGGCATGCGGGTGGTGCACACCGAAGCCGCCTTGCTGCATGCGGTGCAGACCACACGCACCGAGGCCGGAGCGGCGTTTGGCAACCCGGCGGTCTACATGGAGAAATTCCTCCAGAACCCGCGCCACATCGAGATCCAGGTGCTCGCCGACCAGCACCGCAACGCGCTGTGGCTGGGCGACCGCGACTGCTCGATGCAGCGGCGCCACCAGAAGATCATTGAAGAAGCGCCCGCGCCGGGCATTCCCCGCCGCGCGATCGAGCGCCTGGGCGAACGGTGCGTGGCTGCGTGCAAGAAGATAGGCTACCGGGGCGCTGGCACCTTCGAGTTCCTCTACGAGAACGGCGAGTTCTTCTTCATCGAGATGAACACGCGCATCCAGGTCGAGCACCCGGTGACCGAACTGGTGACCGGCATCGACATCGTGCAGATGCAGATTCGCATCGCTGCGTTGGAAAAACTGCCGTTCACGCAACGCGAGGTCGAAACGCGCGGCCACTCGATCGAGTGCCGCATCAACGCCGAAGACCCGTACAAGTTCACGCCATCACCCGGTCGCATCACGACCTGGCACCCGCCGGGCGGACCGGGCGTGCGCGTTGACTCGCACGCCTATGCCAACTACTTCGTGCCGTCGCACTACGACTCGATGATCGGCAAGATCATCGTGCACGGGGACACCCGCGAACAGGCCTTGGCGCGCATGCGCATCGCGTTGTCGGAAACCGTGATCGAGGGCATCTTGACCAACATCCCGCTGCACCGCGAGTTGATGGTGGATGCGAAGTTCGTCGAAGGCGGCACCAGCATCCATTACCTCGAGGAGTGGATGAGCGGGCACAAGCGTTGATGTCCACCGCTTCCCCAGGTGGGTACTGAAATGGTCGAATTGCTGCTGCTGTGTCCGCAGGACGAGGCCGAGTCGGTGAGCGATGCGCTGATGGACGAGCTCGGGGCGCTGTCGGTGTCGGTCGAAGACGCCGATGCCGACACCGAGGCCGAGCGCGCGCTGTTCGGTGAGCCCGGCATGCCGATGGCCCGCAACGGCTGGGATCGCTCGATCGTGAAGGCGCTGTTCAACGACGGCGATGCCGCGCAGGGTGCTGCCGATCTGTTGCTCGCGCAGGAGTGGGCGAGCGCGGTGCAACTGCAATCGATCACGCCGCTGGTCGATCAGGACTGGGTGCGGCTGACGCAATCGCAATTCACACCCGTGCCGATCACGCCCGACTTCTGGGTGGTGCCAAGCTGGCACGAGACGCCCGCCGAGGCGCAAAGGGTGATCCGGCTGGATCCCGGCATGGCGTTTGGCACCGGCACGCACCCGACCACCCGCATGTGCCTGCGCTGGATCGCGCAGCACGCAGCCGAGCGCGGTGCGCGTTGGGAGCGGGTGCTGGACTACGGCTGCGGCTCGGGCATTCTGGCCATCGGTGCGGCGCTGCATGGCGCGCGCGGCATCGAGGCGGTCGACATCGATCCCGACGCGGTACAAGCCACGATCGACAACGCCCGCGACAACGGGGCGACCATGCAGGCGGGGCTGCCCGACATCGCACGCGGCGAGTACCCGCTGGTGCTGGCCAACATCCTGGCCACGCCGCTGAAGTTGATGGCACCGCTGCTTTGCGCACACGTGCAAGCCGGCGGTGACCTGGTGCTGGCGGGCATCCTGGAGCGTCAGGCCGATGAGCTGATCGAAGCCTATGCGCCGTGGCTGACGCTGGCCACGAGCGACGCCGAAGACGGCTGGATCCTGATGACAGCACATCGGCCAGCGTGAGGCCGCGTGGCATGATTCGGCGATGAGTCTCGCCACCCGTTGCACCGCCTGCGGAACGATCTTTCGGGTCGTTCTGGACCAACTCAAGGTGTCCGAAGGGTGGGTCCGCTGCGGGCGTTGCCATGCGGTTTTCGACGCAGAGCAAGGGCTGTTCGACCTCGAGCACGACACCCCGCCAGCCTGGAACGAGGAAGGCCCCGGGCCAACGAACGAGGCGCACTCCGAAGAGCCTCGGCCCGAGGCTGTCGCTGTCCCCGACGCGCTGCCAGACTCGACTCATGCCTTCGCAGCGGGTGCTGTCCCGAGGACGGCGCTAGAGGACGACCACGCCTTCGAGATCGAGTCCCGCGCGCATTCGGCGGACGTGTTCAGGGATCCGGCGAGCCACCCGGGTGACGCCGAAACCACGAAGTCGCCGGCCGACGATCCGGGCTGGCTTGAGCCGATGACCGATTCAGCCAGAGCACCGGGCTTTGTGCGTCAGGCCGATCGCAATCAGCGCTGGCAGCGCACGCCCGTGCGGCTGGCGCTGGCCCTGCTGGCGCTGCTGATGTTGCTGGGCCTGGGCGCTCAGCTGGCCTACCACTGGCGGCACCAGATCGCGGCCCAGTGGCCTGCCACGCAACCTTGGTTGACCCGCTACTGCGCGGCCACCGGCTGCAGCATCGACCCGCTGCATCGCATCGAGTCGGTGAGCATCGAAAACTCGGCCCTGACCGCAGCCGAGCGGGCCGATGCCCCCGGCGCGTTGAAGCTTGTGGTCACGCTGCAAAACCACGGGGCGCTCCCGGTGGCCATGCCTGCGCTCGACCTGTCACTGACGGACACCGATGGTGAACTGGTGGCGCGCCGTGCGCTGCTGCCGGCCGACTTCGGCTCCGTGGGGACGCTGCTCGCACCCGGGGTCGATACCCCTTTGCGACTGAACCTGGTCGTCGGTGGCCGAAAGGTCAGCGGCTACACCGTCGAAGTGTTCTATCCCTGATACCCCCGTTCCCCCGGAGCCCCCATGCCTGCCCTGATTTGCGGATCACTCGCGTTCGACACCATCACCAACTTCGGCGGCCGCTTTGCCGAACAGATCCTCCCCGAGCAGGTGCACATCCTCAACGTTTCGTTTCTGGTGCCCACGCTCAGGCGTGAGTTCGGTGGCTGCGCGGGCAACATCGCCTACACGCTGAGCCAGCTTGGTGGCCAGCCGCTGGTGCTCGCGGCGCTGGGCAGTGACGGCGCGCAGTACCTTCAGCGCCTGGCCCACTGGGGGGTGTGCACGGACCATGTGCGCGTCGACACGGGCAACTTCACCGCCCAGGCCATCATCATCACCGACGGCGACAACAACCAGATCACCGCATTCCACCCTGGCGCGATGCAGTCGGCGCAACTCACGCCGGTGCCCGACCGCGACGACATCCGCATCGCCATCATCGCGCCCGACGGACGCGACGCCATGATCGAGCACGCGCAGCAGCTCGCCGCGGCGAAGATCCCCTTTGTGTTCGACCCGGGTCAAGGGCTTCCCATGTTCGATGGCGACGAACTCAAGCGCTTTGTCGCGCAAGCGACCTGGGTCGCGGTCAACGACTACGAGGCGCGCATGCTGTGCGACCGCACCGGACAAAGTCTGGAGTCGCTGTCGACATCACATCTCGCTGGTGTGATCGTGACGCTGGGTGCCGAGGGTTGCGACGTTTGGGAGCAAGGCCTGTGCACCCATGTGCCGGGTGTGAGCGCCACCGAAGTGCTCGATCCCACGGGCTGCGGGGACGCCTTTCGCGGCGCCTTGCTGTACGGCCTGGAGCGCGGCTGGTCACTGCAGCGCTGCGTTGAACTCGGCAACCGCGTCGGCGCGCTGAAGATCGCCTCGCGCGGCGGTCAAAACCACCAGATTGACAAGGCCTCACTCGGCCTTTGAACACAAAAAACCCGGCCGTAGCCGGGTTTGATGATCGACGAAGCCCGCCTGCGCGGGCCCCGCTGAATCAGGGCTTGGTGCCCGTCGGGAACGGCCAGGCAGCCTGTGGGCTGAGGGTCGTCTTGGCTGCAGGGGCAGCCGGCTTGGCCGCGGCCTTCTTGGCAGGAGCCTTGGCAGCAGGCTTGGCTGCGGGAGCCGCAGGCTTGGTGACTGCCTTCTTCGCAGGAGCGGCGGCCTTCTTCGCAGGAGCTGCCTTCTTCGCAGGAGCAGCCTTCTTCGCAGGAGCGGCTGCCTTCTTCGCAGGAGCGGCTGCCTTCTTCGCAGGAGCTGCCTTCTTCGCAGGAGCGGCTGCCTTCTTCGCAGGCGCTGCCTTCTTCGCTGGAGCAGCCTTTTTCGCAGGAGCTGCCTTCTTCGCAGGAGCTGCCTTCTTCGCAGGAGCGGCTGCCTTCTTCGCAGGAGCGGCTGCCTTCTTCGCAGGAGCTGCCTTCTTCGCAGGAGCTGCCTTCTTCGCAGGAGCGGCTGCCTTCTTCGCAGGAGCTGCCTTCTTCGC